>JBOIBN010000033.1:0-26747 GCA_050739575.1 Gammaproteobacteria bacterium | reverse complement strand
CGTTGGTTATGGACCTATAATCACGAGCGGCCCAACATGGGCATCGGCGGGGTGACGCCCATGCAGAAGTTGGCCATGGCGGCCTAAACCCTACTTCTGGCTGCCGCTAATAATGGGGGGATTACCTATCCAATGCTTACCTTCTTTTGTTAAGTAATAATTAACTCCATAGTTTCCATGTACTCCTGCGAAATCCAGAAGATTCACACTGCATAGTTCTTCGATAGCGCTCTCTACTTGGATTCGAGAATATTGTAAATTTTTTACTATTTGTTCCTGGTAAAGATTAGTAGCATCAGCATCCTTAAATAGCAAAAGGACAGCACAGGCAACCTCGGAAACTTGGCCTTCGTTCTCATCTCGCGGGCGCAATCTATCATTTTCTGCATTTGCGGCAGCTAAAGCCTGCTCTAGCGCCACCTTATCCTCTTCCGATTTATCTAACTTCTCTCGGATCAGAATATTGCTTTCCTTTAGTGCCTCATTGTTGTTCTTCAATTGGCGAATGTTCTCCTCCTGTAGCTCATAAGCGTGTTTAAGCATTTCAAAATGAGCTGCATCAAGAACCTTTCCCTTAATGCCTTGGAGAATCGGGATTATATCCATTTATTACAGACTCGTCTCTTCAGAATTTAAAAACGGTTGCCACATCCACGAATTTGCCCATGCCTGCGTCTCGCGATCCATCGCGGTGACGATTGCGTCTCTGACATCATCGACGATTCCCCTTATAGTGTTGGCTGTAGTGACATTAATACGACCTTGGAATCTCGTCAGATTTTGCGGGACTTTCGACTTGCCCCCTCGAAAGTCTGAAGGTGGGGAGTAAAAGAACAAAAGGCTATCTTCCTCGAAGCTGAATATCTTATGTTCTTCTGTAATGTTGCCATGAACAATATCATTTCTGAAATTTTTCAGATGGTTCATTCGTGTCCACAATTCTGAGCCAGGCTTGACGGGTTGCTCCTTAAATCCGCGACAAAAGATATGCATGGCTACAATCCTGAGATCCAGATCAGAACGTTCCGTTAGCCGCCCATAGGTGCCGCCCTTAAAATCTTCTTTTAACAAGAGTTGGTACAGAAGATTCACAAAAGACTCCAGCGATATAAAGAACATAATAGATGCTGACAAATAGAGATAGCCGACTGATCCGAGGGGAGGAATAGCCGTCGGGCCAATAATGTTTCTTGGCGGCTGACGGTCAAATTCTGAGGCCTTCTCCAGCAATAGTTCACCACCTTTGTATTTTTCAGCTGGAACATTAATACGCGCTATGTTCGTTGACCCTCTAATCGCTGCCTCATGGTCCCAAAGATGGAGATTCTTGTCGACAAGCTCCATTAGGCCGCTGAAACACTTAGCCATTGCCTCACCGGGTATTTTTCGGTCTATAGCCGAGGCAGGTATTTCTGGAAGCCAGAAAGATAAATACACGCGGGACATGTATCGGCTACGGAGTTCTCCAACAAGCCCATCTTGAATGGCGAAGGCATAACCCCAATCTACCGGATGCACCGTTTTAGCAGACTTGGAGGCGTAGGCGGAAAGAATGTCCGGTTTGCCATAAAGCAACCGAAAAATACGATATATAAGCAGTTGGTTGTATTTTGGGAGCACTTCTCCCAGATCAATGTCTTCAGCCTTAACATAGCCTTCTCTGGGAGCTGATGTCGCGGTGCTGTAGGAATATCCCTTGGGTGGCGGTGAAATGTATTTCAAAGTCTCGCGGTCCGAGGAAGGAACTTCATGCAGAGTTGGATCGTCTCTTTCAATTCTTGGATAACTATCGGCAAACTGCTTCGATTTTAGTTTTTTGCCAATCGACGTGACGTTGCTCGTCATCAGTAAACTCCGTAGAATCGAAAATTTATGGTGCTGCGTTCTGGAAATCTAGCCCCGAGGTCGGGCATCAAACTACACTATCTCCTTAAATCCGGTGAAACATAGCGTATAGCAAGCATACAAGGGTCGCAACCCACATAAGGTATGGCGGTTCGGCATTCTCTGCGTTGTTATATTTGTCATCGTCTTCATTCATAACTGACACCTCTTATAAAAATTCAGCGCAGCCTTGGAATCGGTTCTGGCTGCTCTGTATTTTCCGCTCAATGCGGATGAATCGGGACTTCGGCGTGACCGCCGTTGGCGTTGGATTCACCGGCGATCATTTTGCAGTTCTGTGGCGGCGTCAGCAGCGCCGGATCGGGCTTGGCGAAGCTGATGCCGGTCAGATCAATGATCGTCTGCGGCGGTGCGCCGCCCGACGGCGCCACGGTGGCCTTGATGATTAGATTGTGCGTCGTGTCCTTCCAGATCTTGATCGTGCCGTCGGGAGTCGTGGTCTGCAAGACCGCGACATTCATGCTGCCGATGGTCGCGTTGCCGGCCGGCGTGATGCCCGGCGGCATCTGCTCGCCCATTTGCGCCGACATCACGACGGGATCCTGCAACGGCGGCGCGATGGCGGACGTGTACTTGATGACGCTGCACTGATTCGGCGCGTTGGAGTCCGTCGCGTATTGCCGGTGCGCCTGGAAGTCGTACCAGACATTTGAGGTCCAGCCCTTGGGTCGCGTCGAGCTGACCGGCCGACTCATCTGTACCACTTCGAGCGGTCCGTCGCGATAGACGGCGACGCTCATGTCGTCGGGAGGAGTCGGCTTGATGGTGATCGAATAGCTATTCGGCAGCGGCACGGCGCTCGCCGGCGGCGGCGCCTGTTCTGCGCTTTGCGGCTGGGCACTCATCGGCGATGGTGCACTCGCGTGAGCGGGCGCGACCGCTGTAGTCGCCGTGGCCGGCATCGCCGTCGCTGCGGCGGCGGCGGATTTTGCAGACGCGGCCGCGGGCGTCATGAGCGCCACGATCTCGTCGCCGGACAGCACGCGATCGTAGAAGCGGATGTCGTCGAGTTGGCCCTGGAAATAACGGTCGTCGAGCGGATTGCCGCCGAAGGTGATGATCTTGTTGGCATCCAGCGCGCAGGTGCCGGTGTCGGCGTGTTGGCCGTCCAGTTTGCCGTCGATGTAGAGCTGCTTTTCACCGGTCGTCTTGTCGCGCGTCACCGCGACGAAGACCCATTTGCCGGTGTTGATCGGCATGCTGGAAACGAGCGTGTCGTAGTTGTCGCTGTTGCAATCGCCGGTGCCGAACGCCAGATGCCCGGCTTCGAGCGACATCGGGACCATGTCGGCGTCAGTTCCGCTAATGTCGGACCAGATGATCGCGTTGCCGGCGTAGGCGGGCTGGGTGACGTCGCCGTCGCCCGCTTGCGTGGTCCGCACCCACGCGGAGATGGTGAAGCTGTCGGGAATGGTGTTGTTGACCACCAGGAAAGTGGCGATGTTCGGGAAATCGGCCGCGCTGCCGATCTTGCCGGGCACGTCGAAATCGGGGCAATTGACGGTCTCGCTCATCCCCGATCCGAGCGCCATCACCGGGCCGCACTTGCCCGGGTTGTCGTGGCCCGATGAATCCGCGGCCGACCTGGAGCCGCTCGCATCGTCCAGCGTCCAATGGCCCACAGGCCCGGTGGCCGGCGCCTGGGCATATACAGGCGTCGCTGCAACGCCGGTCAACATCGCCGCGGCTGAAATCAGCAATATCGTTCGATTCACAATTCCCCCCGCGCCAAGGCGGCGCCCCTGATAAGACTTAGCCGCAAACTTAGCCCTGCGGTCCGCGCTTGTTAAGCCTTAACGAGGGAATGATGCGGTTCGCAGACTCACCGCATCCTACGCGTTGATCCCGACTGGTTGGAGCCGCTTCGGTTATCCCGCTACTTCGGGTGCCAGCGATCGTCCTTGCCCTTTTTGTATTTTTCTTTCACCGCCGACCAGGCCACCTTGTGTGCGGTTTCATCGCGATCGGCGTCGCCTCTGCGCTTGTCTGGATCCTTGTATTCCTTCCAGGCGTTGTTGAACGCTTCCTTGTAGATTTCCTGGGCGTGCTTGGGCATGTTGTCTTTGACCGAGGACGGCAATTCATCGATGCCTTTATAAGGCATGATTCCATTCTCCTTGCAGGCGATCGGCAGGCGTCTGTTTGTCGCTTCGTGCGCGGCGGTCAATCCAGCATCATTTCGTCCACGTAACACCAGCGCCAGTCTTCCTCCGGCTCGAATGAGCGGATGATCGGATGCCGGGTTGCATTGAAATGCTTGGTCGCGTGCTTGTTCTTCGACGAATCGCAGCAGCCGACGTGTCCGCAGGTGAGGCAAAGGCGAAGATGCACCCACTCGTCACCGCTCTTGAGACATTCCTTGCAACCGTCTCCGCTCGGCGTCACTTTGCGAATCTCCTTGACGTGCTCACATCTGTTTGCCATTTCATCCTCCTTTGGTTGGAATGTTCTGGATTATGCGCTGGTCGGCGGCGGAAACAGTCGGTCGAGTTCGGCGAGTTGCGCCTTGCTCAACGGGTGATCCAGCGCGCCTGCGTTTTCCCGCATGCGTTCGCGGCGGCCGGTCTTCGGAATGACGATCATGTCGTCGCTTGCGAGCAGCCACGCGAGTGCCACCTGCGTCGGCGTCATGTCGTTGGCGCGCGCAAATTCGGCGAGTCGCCGATTGTCGGCGAGTTTCCCTTCCCCGATCGGCGAATAGGCCATTACCGGCACACCCCGTTCGCGCAGCCACGACAGCACACCCGCTTCGATGCCGCGGTGCGCGAGATTGTAATGCAGTTGATTCGCGGCGACCGACGACCCGCCATCCACCGCCCACAGCTCTTCCATGTCGTCGAGGTGGAAATTGCTGACGCCGAAATGACGGATCTTGCCCGACTCCTGCAAGTCGAGAAATGCCGCGATGGTGTCGGCGATGGGCGTTCCACTCCGCCAATGCAATAGGTAAAGATCGATGCGGTCGGTCTTGAGGCGCGCGAGGCTGCGCTCGCAGGCGGCGACGGTATCCGCGCGCTTCGCATGGCGGGGCGCGACTTTGCTGACAAGAAAAACTTCCTCGCGTCGCCCCGCAATCGCCTCGGCAACCAGTTTCTCGGAACGGCCGTCGCCGTAGATTTCTGCAGTGTCGATCAGCGTGAGACCGAGGTCGAGTCCGAGCCGGATCGTCGCGATTTCCTCGCTTCGCCGATTGCGATCGCTGCCCATGTGCCACATGCCCTGGCCGAGCGCAGGCACCGACTCGCCGCCGGGTAATTTGACCGTTTGCATGCGCGCCATCAGTCCGGCACCTTGGCTCCGATTACGTCGATCTTATGGATGTCGAGTGGCTTGGCGAACAGCTCGTCGGCCTTTTCCTTCAGCGCCGCAGCAACCTCGCCCTTGAGGTGCGCGTCGCGTCCGGATTCATCCTCGAACGTGTCGAAGATGGCGAAAGTCGTCGATCCCATCTTCAACGCATACCAGGTGACCGTACCGGACTCGCGCTGGACCATCGGCAGTGCGTCGGCAAGAAAATTCTCGACATCGGGACCCTTGCCGGGCTTCGCTTCGAGTTGTACGTAAAGTGAGTGCTTGACCATGTGTTTTCTCCTGTCTTAAGTCGTATTAATCCAGATCCTCCAACACCTTGGATTATAACGCCGGCTTAGCGCGCGCTCGCGCACACAGCATGTTATTCCAATTATGGAACGCACGAATATAGCGCAACGATTAATGCGCGCCGTCGGGGTTTAATCGCGAAGCGAATCGAGTTGCTTCGTCTGCTGCCGATGTTCCGCTGAAAGGGCTTCGTCGATTTCGCGCGCCCGCCGCTACCGGGCGAGCACTGACCCGGAACCAGTACGCCTCGAAGGCGGGTCGTTTTTCGACCGTACCGATCGGTTAGTGATTCTGAGGCGTCGAAAGAAGTCCGATTTGGCCAATCCGATGGACGATCAAACCCGGATGGCCAGCATCCACCAATATGAGGTCTTGCTGCTTGATCAACTTGTCCCAAAGGCCGGAGGAGTCTTTGTTGAAGACGTCATTCGCATTTGCGGGGATCACGACCCAGCCGCCCTGCGCAATCTCGGCGTCGAGCTGGCCCGGCCCCCAACCGGCATAACCGCCGTAGGCCCGGAAGCGCGCACCTGCTAGCTTGTTGCCGGCGACGGCGCGAAGCGCCTTCAGGCTTCCACTCGCATAGATGTCGTCCAGTACGTGAATGGCGTCGGGCGGCGCCACCTTCGATTGGATCAGCAGCGTCAGGCGATCGAGGGAAACCGGGCCGCCCACATAGATCGAATCCGCCCGGCCCTGCAATGCGTTGACGTGAGGAAGGAGTTTCGTCAGCGGAAGCTCCGTCGGCCGGTTGACGATCAGGCCGAAGGTGCCATTCGAATCGTAGGCGACCAGAAGGATCACGGTCCGGGCGAAGAAGCCTTGCTGCTGGCGGGTGGCAACCAGGAAACAACCCGCCGCCGGCGCGACCGCCGCAGTGCCCGAACTGCTCCAGCTCGCGGCGCAAACGACGAGCAGGACGAGTGCGCCCAGCGAAGTTCGCGATCGAATAGTGCCGTTCTTCACGGCTCAAGCGTAGCACTGCCCGCCTCCAGTCGGTAACCGGCAAGCGCTTACCCGACTTCAAACGAGGTGATGCCGAAGACGCTCACCGGGGCGTGGGCGAACAGCGTGCGCCCCGGCTCTCTACAGGCCCGTACAGGAATGCAGTCTGCATCACCCGGTGCAATCCGGAGGTGTCGTCGAAATACTTCGTACCGGTACTGTTCGGCTCGTGCGTCAGGCGCTTTCCGACAGCAGGCGGCCGTAATGCTCGATCTCGTCGAATACGTCCCGCAAGCTCCGCTTGCCCTTTCCCCAGTCGAATTTCTGACCCTTGATTTCGGAGGAACCCGTGATGCGAACCTGTGTGGAGTCTTCCTCGACGATCTCGAGCGAGAGGGTACCGCCGAGCGAGAAGATGTCGGTGGGAAGTTTCGTCTCGAGCACAGCCCCCCGCGGGGTGTCGAAAACGGCGGTGATCTCCTGCCCGAGACTTCTTAGCGCGAACGCCGCGGAGCGAACGGCTACCCGATAGGAAAAGGGGAAGATTCTCTCCACGCTCTTGCTGCTCTCGAAGCCCAACGTTTTTCCGAGCGCTTCTCCCGCCTTCATCGCAAGTTCGAGTTGCCCGCCGGAAAGGCCGCCAAGAGGCGCCAGCAGGTCGGCCACGTCCTTTCCCGACGCGGACGACTTCACCGCTCCCGCCGACGAAGCATCGGCGGTCAGTATTTCCTTTACGGACGGCCTCTTTAGAGGTTCGGTTGAAGTCACGGGCTGCTCCATCGTGTCATGCTCGCGCTCATAGTACCGCGCAGGCGCTATGCTACTTCCGTTTTTCGGGAACGAGCGGCGATGAACGACGGACGCAGGCCGCCGGCGGCAATCGAGCAATTCGCGCATCGGCATCACGAGGTCATCCGCTGGGGCGACATGGACGCCTTCGGTCACGTCAACAACGTGCAGTTCTTCCGTTATCTGGAAGGCGCGCGGGTAGCCTATGCACGAGCGGTGATTGCGCACGAAGTGAAGGGCGAAGGTGAGAGCGTCATCCTCGCCGACATGCGCTGCAGCTTTCGTCAACAGCTCCTGTGGCCGGGAGAGCTGGACATCTACACCCGCACTGCACGCATCGGACGGAGCAGCATGGGGCTTGAGCAGCTCATCTGCCGGGCCGGCGAAACCGATGTGGTGGCGACGTCTGAAAGCGTGCTCGTCTGGTTCGACTTCCACGCTCAACAGCCGGCACCGATCCCCGACACGCTGCGTGCCCGGCTACGCGCGTTCGAATCCACCGCCCCGCAAGAATCTTAGGGAAACTCTGATCAATTCGTTCTTGAATTGAGCAGAGGCCGCAAATTCGGCACATGTCCTGACTTGTCTTACGTCGCATCAAGCGTTGTGGGAGCGGTCGTCCCGACCGCGATTGCAGCGTTGGAATTTTGTAAGGCCCATCGCGGCGGGAACCGCCGCTCCTACAAATTCGCGGTGGTGGATCCTTGCACTACACGAAAGCTCTGAGTAAATCAGAGCTTCCTTGGCCTGCGGTTCGCATGCCCGAGTTTCGCCGGTCGGAACGATTTCAGTTGCGGGGCAGGCTGCGAGTGCTTTGTAGCCAAGCGAGGACCGGCTCCCATTGCGCCCAGTCCCGCCAGGCGACATAGGCCGGCAACTCGAAAATGCCGAGCCCCCATGCCGCCGCCCGCACGTAGTTCTGGGTTTCACGCAGGGCCCCCAACAAGCGCTCGCTACGCTGACCGAGCCAGCCTTCGAGGGCCGCTGCGATCCGCGTGTGTTCGTTCACGCGATTGGCGAGCAGTCCGACCCGGACCTCGCCCCTGGCGACGGGCGCCGAGTTCGCCAGTTCGTCGAGAAACCGGCCGGCAGCGTTGATGTCCACCGGCGAGGGCAGGATCGGAACGATGACCGTTTCCGCCCGATGCAGGAATTCGCTCAACTCGGCCCCGTGCAACCGGGCCGGCGCATCGATGACCAGCACGCCGGTCGTGCGCGGCACATGCCGCAAGCCTTCGCCCGCGGCGTCGAGCCCAATGATCGGCGGGCGATCCGGCGGCCGCGCGGCGAGCCAGTCGAGGCTCCCGCGCTGCGGGTCGAAATCGGCGAGCACCACCTCGAGGCCCTCGTTCGCGTAATGTGCGGCAAGGTTGGTGGCGATGGTAGTTTTGCCGCACCCGCCTTTTGCGTTGGCGACCAGAATGGTACGCACGGTGCTTTCCTTCTTGCGGACCCGGCAGCAGTATAGCCGCGCTCGTGCTTCGGCGCCACGGATACGTCGCCCCAAGGACGAAACCCGGGCCACTCTCTCGCGACACCGGGGCATAGAGCCGCGCGCCGCATGCGGCGATCCCTATAATGCTGGGGGCCGCTGCGGAGAATTCATGGGCATGCGTTTCAGCAAAATGCACGGGCTCGGCAACGATTTTGTGGTGATTGACGGCACCGTCCAGCCCGTGGATCTGCCGGAAGGGAAAATCCGTGCCTTGGCCGACCGCCACCGCGGGATCGGCTTCGACCAGCTTCTCATCCTGGAACGGGGCACGGACGCCGACACGTTCGGCTATCGCATCTTCAATGCCGACGGCAGCCCGGCCGAGCAGTGCGGCAACGGCCTGCGCTGCCTCGCTCGCTATGTCTTCGAGCACGGCTACGCGACAGGCGGAACCGTGCGCTTCGGCAACGGCACAAGCACTCAAGAGGCCAGGTTAGCTTCCGACGGCCGCGTCACGGTGGACATGGACCGGCCGGTGCTCGAACCGGCCCATATCCCCTTTACCGCTGCCGAACGTGCGCCGAGCTATACGCTCAACGTGAATGGACTCGCGCTCACCATCGGGGCGGTTTCGATGGGCAATCCGCATGCGGTGCTGCGCGTGGACGACATCCGCGCTGCGCCGGTCACCGAACTCGGTCCCGCCATCGAAAACCATCCGGCGTTCCCGCAGCGGGCGAATGTCGGCTTTGCGGAAATTGCCGGTCGTTCGCGCATACGCCTGCGGGTGTGGGAACGCGGCACGGGTGAGACGCTCGCCTGCGGCACCGGTGCCTGTGCGGCCGTGGTCTGGGGCCGCCTGATGGAATGGCTGGACCCAGTGGTCGAGGTACAACTGCCGGGCGGCAAACTCGAAATCGGCTGGACCGGTCCCGAGGCCTCTATCTTGACGACAGGCCCGGCCGTGACCGTATTCAAGGGAGAATTCCATAAGCAGTGAATCCGATCACGCACTCGATCCGGAGCGCTTGTCCGCGCAGGCCGTCGCCGACTATCTGCTTGCCCACCCGGAGTTTTTTCAGGAGCGCCGCAAGCTCCTGACCCGGCTCAGTATTCCGCATCCCGCCGGCGGTGCCGTCTCGCTGGTCGAACGTCAGGTCGAAATCCTGCGCCAGGAAACCCGGCAACTCGAACAGCGTCTGGTGGACTGGATGGAGATCGCGCGCGAGAATGACCGCCTGCTCGCGCGACTGCACGTGCTCGGCGTGACGCTGCTCGCAGCGGGTACGCGCGAGCGCTGCATCGGCGTACTCAACGAACGGCTGCGCACCGATTTCGGCTCTGCTGCCGTCGTTCTGATCCTCTACGGCGAGCCGGTCCCGGGAGACCCCCCCCCGGTACGCCGGCTCGCACAAGACGATCCAGCGCTTGAGGGCCTCGCCGAGATTCTGCGCAGCGGTCAACCGGTCTGCCGATCACTTTCCGAACACCTGCGCAATCAATTATTCCCCGGTGAAGCTGAACTCGCCTCGGCCGCACTCCTGCCCTTGGGAGCCGGCGGCGAACTGGGACTGCTCGCGCTAGGGAGTCCCGAGGGCGGTCATTTTCATCCGGGACTCGACACGACTTATCTCGCACGGCTCGGCGAACTCGCGACCGCGGCGCTCGGCGGAACCGTCCCGTGACGCCCGCGGCCGACGCCGCCCGGCGCCGGTTTCTCGATCACTTGGCGCTCGAGCGGCGGCTGTCGCCGCGCACCGTCATGGCCTACGGGCGCGATCTCGCCGCGCTTGCCGACTGGTGCGATGCAGACGGTATCCTCGACTGGGATGCGCTGGAGCCGGTTGCCCTGAGCCGCTATCTTGCCGAACGTCACCGCACCGGACTCGGCGCGCGCAGCCTTTCCCGCGCACTTGCCGCCATCCGCGCCTTCACACGTCACGGTTTGAAACATGGGCTTTTCGGTCGCGACCCGACACTCGGCGTGCGCACTCCGAAACTGCGACGCACGCTGCCCGGAACGCTCGACGTGGACGAGGCCGCGCGGCTCGTCGAAGTCGATGCCAAGGGCGGCCACGAAGCCTGTCGCGACCGCGCCATCCTCGAGCTTCTTTATTCTTCGGGACTGCGGCTCGCCGAACTTGCGGCGCTCGACCTTAACGATATCGATCTGCGCGAAGGCCTCGTACGGGTGACGGGCAAGGGCGCCAAGACGCGCATCGTGCCGGTCGGCAGCAAGGCCCGCGCCGCCCTCGCCAACTGGCTCAAGACGCGGCTCGCGCTTGCCGGGGCCGGCGAAACGGCCCTTTTTGTCAGTCGCCGCGGAACCCGACTCGCGCGCCGCTCTATCGAGGCTCGCGTCGCCTACTGGGGACGGCACCGCGGACTCGAACGCCGCGTCTATCCGCACCTTCTGCGCCACGCCTTCGCCACCCACATGCTGGAGTCGAGCGGAGACTTGCGTGCGGTGCAGGAACTCCTCGGCCACGCCAGTCTCGCAACCACCCAGATCTACACGCATCTTGATTTTCAGCAGCTTGCCCGCACCTATGACAAGGCGCACCCGCGCGCCCATCGCAAAACCCGCAGCAAGCGCGAGGGCTGAATTCGCGTCCCGCGACCTCCCGAAGGACTATTCAATGCAGCAATTCCATGCCACCACCATCCTCTGCGTGCGCCGCGACGGCGTGATCGCCATGGCCGGCGACGGCCAGGTTTCCATGGGCGAAACGGTGCTCAAGGCCAATGCCCGCAAGGTTCGGCGGCTCGCCGACGGGCGCGTGCTCGCCGGTTTCGCGGGCGGCACCGCCGACGCCTTCACGCTGGCGGAAAAGTTCGAATCCCAGCTCGAGCGCTCGAGCGGCAACCTCGCCCGCGCCGCCGTCGCGCTTGCGCGCGAATGGCGCAGCGACCGGGTGCTCCGCCGCCTCGAAGCGCTGCTCGCCGTCGCCGACGTCGAAACCTCGCTACTCATCTCCGGCAACGGCGACGTCATCGAACCCGAAGAAGGCGTGATGGCGATCGGGTCGGGCGGTCAATACGCGCTTGCCGCGGCCCGCGCGCTCTTGCGCCATAGCGACTTGCCGGCGCCTGACATCGCCCGCGCGGCGCTTGGAATCGCGGGCGAAATCTGCGTGTACACCAATTCCAGGGTCACACTTGAAACACTGCCCGCGGAGGCGGCAGGCCAATGAACGACACCATGACGCCGCGCGAGATCGTCGCCGAACTCGATCGTCACATCGTCGGCCAGACAGCCGCCAAGCGGGCCGTGGCGGTGGCGCTGCGCGATCGCTGGCGGCGCATGCAGCTCGAACCCGAGCTGCGCACCGAGGTCATGCCCAAAAACATTCTCATGATCGGTCCCACCGGCGTCGGCAAGACCGAGATCGCACGCCGCCTGGCCCATCTGGCCCACGCGCCGTTCATCAAGGTCGAGGCAACCAAGTTCACCGAAGTAGGCTATGTCGGGCGCGAAGTGGACTCCATTATCCGTGATCTTGCCGAGATTGCCGTAAAAATGGCCCGTAGTCGCGCCAAGGACGTGGTTCGGGTCCGGGCCGAACAGGCGGCCGAGGATCGCCTGCTCGATGCGCTGCTCCCCCGTGCGCGGAGCGGTGTCGGTTTCGCCAACGAACCCCAACCCGCGTCTTCTGCCAATGACGACACCCGTCAAAAAATTCGCACGCAGCTGCGCGCCGGCACCCTTGACGAACGCGAAATTGAAATAGACGTGAGCACCGCCCAGCCGAACATGGAGATCCTCGCCCCGCCCGGCATGGAAGAAATGACCGGCCAACTCGAGAACATGCTCCGCGGCATGGCCGGCCAGCGGCGGGAAAACCGACGCGTGCCCGTTGCCGAGGCACGGCGGCTGCTAACTGACGACGAGGCCGGCAAACTCATAAACGAGGAGGAAACCCGCCGCGAAGCGATCCGCGAGGTCGAGGACAATGGCATCGTCTTCATTGACGAAATAGACAAGGTTGCACGGCGCAGCGGCGAAGGCATGGGCTCTGGCGCGGATGTCTCGCGTGAGGGTGTGCAGCGCGATCTCCTCCCACTGGTGGAAGGCTCGACGGTGAACACGCGCTACGGCATGGTGCGCACGGATCACATCCTGTTTATCGCCTCGGGCGCCTTTCATGTCGCCAAGCCCTCCGATCTGATCCCGGAGCTGCAAGGCCGCCTGCCGATCCGCGTCGAACTGAGCGCGCTCGGGGTCGAGGACTTCGTGCGCATTCTTACCGAGCCAAGAGCCGCACTCACCGTCCAATACGTCGGCATGCTCGCAACCGAAAGCGTGGCGCTCGCCTTCACCGGCGACGGCGTGCGACGCATCGCCGAGATCGCGCATCGCGTCAACGAACGCACCGAAAACATCGGCGCACGACGGCTGCAAACTGTCATGCAGCGTCTGCTCGAAACAGTGTCCTACGAAGCACCAGACCGCGCGGGAAGCGCAATTGAGGTGGACGCCGCGTATGTGGACGCGCATCTGGGTGATCTCGCCGAAGACGAGGATCTTTCGCGCTACATTTTGTAGGAGCGGCCCTCAGCCGTGATTGTTTTATGGCCCTCCCGGCGGGTGACTTTTGTTTCGCCAAAAGTCATCAAAAGCATCGTGCCGGGCGTTCGCGGCCGCAAGGCTGGAAGCCTTGCGCCTACCCTGCGATGCTCGCCCGCAACGGGCCGGGCGGCAACTCGGCCTGCGCGATATATCGCTCCGGCCTCAAACACTCCGCCCTTTCCCCCGTTGCGTGCTGTGCTTCTCGGCGCGCCCGACGGCACAAACGGGAGGGGTAGGAGCGGCGGTCCCCGCCGCGATTCTTTAGGTGATCCTCCTACGGCTCCCCCTTCTTCGCTCACGCGAGCAAAGGGGAGTGGGTATGTCGTCATTCCGGCGAAAGCCGGAATCCAAGCGTAAAATCACGGGCAAAGTCCGCAACGTGCTTCTCACGATGCTGTTTCGGCTGGACTACAGCTATGGCATCAAGATGCCGGCAGATAATGCTACGGGTTTCGTCCCGGCTTCGCTAACGTGAACGACCAACGTGTCGCCTGACTCAGCCGGGTAACTCAATACGTAGACAAATCCCCTCTTCCAGTCAAAATCGAGATCTATCCAACCCAGCCGCATGCCTGAAAGACGCTTTTTGTCACGATCATCTGCAGTCCCCTTTTCTTTCGCACGGAGTAATGGCAACGCCAGATTCTTGATCGCGTACCTGTTTTTATCAATTTTTCCAGTGCAGAGGTCGGGATGGGGGCGCCAAGTGATACCAGGCCGGTTTCAGGGAGATTTTTACAGTCTTTTCCGCTGCTGCCTTCCCAGACATAGTAGCTTAATCCAGGCGGCAGATGGTGAGAATATGACTTCTCTATTTTCCAAGAAATGGATTTGCCTCCCACTTTTCTGTATGCGCTCAGACTTTCTACAGGAGCCAAGCATAGATCATCGGAGAAAACGTATTCTTTCCAGACGACTTGCGCGCCGATCCTCTGCGTGTCCGATTGTGAGAATGTGGCTACCACGCCTTTGACTGCCATGATTTTTGCGGGATTTTCACCAGTAAAAGCAATTGCGCTTTCCTTTTCCTGTGGTGTTAAATCACGGGTTTTATCGGCGACTTGAGCACTTGCTTGCAGCGTGCAAGCGAATAGTCCGATTACCAGAGCGGTTGCGGCGATGCCGTTGGAGTGTCTCCGTGCAGAGCGTAGCGGATGCATTATGTGCCCTTTCCTGAGAATCATCCTACGATGTTATTCGATTTTTCTATCTCCGGGCAGACCATAGGAGTAGAACGAACCCGGCGGCGATAGCCCAAGCGATCCAGGTCGATTGCCGAGACAGTCTGACCAGTTCCGCGCCCCAGACAAGTAGTCCGTATGGCGGAACTTAATCCGCCTGTCGAGCAGCAAAATGAAAACACGTCATGCCATGTTCGCGCTTCGTCCAGGTCGCACCTTCTTTAGCTCTCAAACGTCGCCGACGCAGTACACTAAGCGCATGGATCAGCCCACCCCCACGCCGACCGAGATCCGCGCCCGGCGCGCGGCGCGCGAGCTTTACCTGCGCTTCGACGACGGCGTTCAATTCACGTTGCCGTTCGAGTACCTGCGCGCGTTCTCGCCCTCGGCCGAAGTCACCGGTCACGGCGGTGCACCGCGTCTGCTGATCGCGGGCAAGGAGAATGTCGGGATCACGGCTATCGAACCCGTCGGCCAGTATGCGGTCCGCATCGTCTTCGATGACGGTCACGACTCGGGACTTTACTCCTGGCGAATTCTCCGCGAATTGGGCGAAAACTTCGAGAGCAACTGGCATGAGTACCGCGAACGCTTGGCGCGCGCCGGCGTCGGCAAGCGATCCTGACCGACGTGATGACTGCGCAAGGTGAAAGTCATCTCTGACGGAATCAATCAGGGAACGGCTAACGTAGAATGAAAGTGCGTACTTAAGGGCTATTCCGTCACGTGAGCGACAACGACACCGATTTCGGCTACCGCAAGGTCTCGCCAGCGGAGAAGACGCGACGCGTGCGGGCCGTGTTCGAATCCGTCGCGCCAAGGTACGACCTGATGAACGACCTTATGTCGGGCGGACTGCACCGGCTGTGGAAACGTTTCGCGCTGCTCAACACGGGGCTCAAACCCGGCACGCGGGCGCTCGATCTGGCCGGCGGCACCGGCGATCTCGCCCGCGGGCTCGCCCGTCAGGTGGGCCGCGGCGGCGAAGTGGTACTCGCCGACATCAATGCCGCCATGATTGCTCGCGGCCGCGAGCGCCTGCTTGACACCGGGCTTGCCGGATGCGTGCACTGCGTGGTTGCCGACGCGGAATCGCTGCCGTTCCCGGCCAAGCGTTTCCACTGCATTACCATCGGCTTCGGACTCCGCAACGTAACCGACAAGACGCGCGCACTCGCTGAAATGCAGCGCGTACTCGCGCCCGGCGGCCGGGCACTGGTGCTGGAGTTCTCGCGCCCTTATGCGCCGCTCCGCCGCGCCTATGATCTTTATTCCTTCGGCGTGCTGCCCCGACTCGGGCGCCGAATCGCCCACGATGAGGCAAGTTACCGTTATCTTGCCGAATCCATCCGCCGCCATCCTGATCAGGATGCACTCAAGGAAATGATGAAAACTGCGGGTCTCGAGCGCGTGCGCTATTACAATCTCGCCGGGGGCATCGTCGCCCTGCATCTGGGATGGAAGTTGTGAGCGATCCACGCCCCTTGCCCGCCTTCATACTGGAGCCCGCCGCACGGGCGCTCAACGCCTCATTCGCCGTGGATCCCGAGGCGCTGCGCACCCTGCGCACACTCTCCGGGGGGCGCGTCGCCGTCGAAGTAAGCGATCTCGCCCTCGTAGTTCTCGTCCATATCGTCGAAGACCGCATCGAACTCGGCGGGCCAACAGGCGAGCCGGACGCCACGGTGAGCGGCCGGATGGCCGCCCTGATCGCGGCCGGGCGCAGCGGCACCCCGCGCGGGCTCGTCATCTCAGGCGATGCCGAGGTCGTGCACGGCCTCGCCAAGGTGATGGCGCGGTTGCCGCGCGCTGCCTGGGAACGCCTTGCCACCCTGCTCGGCGCGGGTCCGGCACGAACGCTGGAGCGGCTCGCCCAAGGACTCACGAAAGCACTCGGAGACACCCGCGAACGTTTCTCCACCAGCATCGCCGAGTATCTCCAATACGAAGTCCGCCTGCTCGTCTCGCGCGCGGAACTGGAAGACTTTCTCGCCGCGGTGGACGAACTGCGCACCGACACCGACCGACTCGCAAAACGCGTGGAACGATTGGCGCGCGGACAACGGGAATGATCAGGCCGCGCCAGATTCTGCGCTTCGTGCGCGTCAACTGGGTGCTTGTGCGTTACGGACTCGACGATGTCCTGCTCGGCGCTCCATGGCTGCGGCCCTTGCGCTTCCTGCGTTATCTGAGGCCCTGGGCGCTGATCCGAATCAAGCGCGAGCCGGCACCGGTCCGGGTTCGAAAGGCACTCGAGACGCTCGGCCCGATCTGGGTCAAGTTTGGCCAGATGCTCTCGACGCGCACCGATATTCTTCCCCCCGCCTACGCGGAGGAACTCGCCAAACTCCAGGATCAGGTGCCGCCGTTTTCCGGCAAGCTCGCGCGTCGCCGGCTCGAGCTGAGTTACGGCCAGAAACTCGAATCTCTCTTCGCCGAGTTCGACGAAACGCCACTCGCTTCCGCCTCCATCGCTCAGGTCCACGCGGCGCAACTCCCGAGCGGCGAGCAGGTGGTGGTCAAGGTGTTGCGCCCGGGCATCATGCGGGTGATCGAGGCCGATCTTTCCTTGATGTATCTCTTCGCGGGGCTCGCCGAACGCTACATCGCAGAGGCCCGGCGGCTACACATCGGCGCTGTCATTGCCCAATACGATCATACGATTCACGACGAACTCGATCTCGTGCACGAAGGCTCGAACGCCGCGCAGTTGCGGCGCAACTTCGAGGGCTCGCCGCTGCTCTACATCCCGAAGGTGTACTGGGACTACACGCGCGCCGATGTGCTCGTACTCGAGCGCATCGGCGGCATTCCCATAGACGACCTTCCGGCGCTGCGGGCGGCCGGCGTGAACCTCGAGCGCCTGGCGTCAAGCGGAGTGGATATCTTCTTCACCCAGGTCTTCCAGCACAATTTCTTCCATGCCGACATGCACCCCGGAAACCTGTTCATAGACGCGAGCGATCCCGAGCTGCCCGTTTACGTCGCGGTGGATTTCGGCATCTGCGGCACGCTCAACCCCGAAGACCAGCGCTACCTCGCGGAGAACTTCCTCGCCTTCTTCAACCGCGACTACGATCGCGTCGCCACGCTGCACGTTGAATCGGGCTGGGTGCCAAAGGGCACGCCGATCAACGAATTCGCGGCGGCGATCCGCTCCGTATGCGAACCGATCTTCAACCGACCGCTAAAGCACATTTCTTTCGCACAACTCCTGATTCGCCTGTTCCAGACCGCGCGCCGGTTCAACATGGAAATCCAGCCCCAACTCACATTGCTGCAGAAAACCCTGCTCCACCTCGAAAGCCTCGGGCGCATGGTCTATCCGGATCTCGATCTGTGGACAACGGCGCGGCCCTTCCTGGAAGAGTGGATGCGCGAGCGGCTCGGTCCGCGCGGCTCCTGGAACACGCTGCAAAAGGAATTGCCGCAGCTCGGGCCGATGCTGGTGGAATTGCCGAAGCTCATTCACGGCGCGCTCAACCAGATACTCGACGGCGACCTCGAAGTCATGGGCCGAAAACTCATGAAAGACGTGGTAAGGGAAATCGTGGCCGAACGCATCGCGCGCCGACGCGGCCACGCCGGCGGCGCCCTCGTCATCGCCGGCGCCGTACTCATAGGTCTTTCCTGGCAACCCGCCTGGGCCGCCTGGACCATCGGCGCCGCCGGTCTTCTGCTGGTTCTCTTCCCCACCTTCCGCCACGGCTGAGTAGCCGCATCAAACGCGCCGATAAAGCGTAAGGCTCCGACCCCACTCGTTATTTTTATTACTGCGGACGGTCTCGCACTCTTCGGCCGGCGACTTATCGAGGGTTGTGATGCAGTAACCAGAGTCCGGCGTAAATCTTGGGATCTATCGCAGCACTTTTTCCGGCACGCGCAAGCCACGCGGGGAGATCGGCGAGCGGTACCTCGTGCACGCGGATGTCCTCGCTGTCGTCGCCGCCGCCGGGGCCCTCGCGGACGAGTCCGTGGGCGGCGCAAAAGTAGCTGACTTCGTTGCTCAAGCCGGCGGTTACGGGACCCGAGGCGAGGATTTCGATTTGCGCCGCGGCATAGCTGGTCTCCTCCAGCAGTTCGCGGCGTGCTGCTTCCACCAGCGGCTCATCGGCCCCCACGTCGCCGACGAGGCCAGCCGGAAGTTCGATCACGGAACGGTTCACCGGCAGGCGGAACTGTTCGACCAGAAGCAATTTGTCTTCCGGCGTGACCGCGACGATGATGGCCACCGCCCACGAGTTGGTCCGTTCCACGTAGTCCCAGTGTCCGCGCCGCAGCAGGCGCAGAAATTCACCGCCGTAGAGAAGCTGCGCCTCTTTCTCCATGCTCAAGGGAGCGGCGCCCATAGCATTTTCAGGTACATTCCGAATCTCACATCGAAACCAACATCGAACATCGAAGTCCGCATCGGGTCATGTCGCACGATCGTTTCGTGAACTAGGCCTTGGCGCCCGCGCCACGACCGGCTCCGCCCTCCTTGTTGGTGATCGCGAGCGCGGTGGCCAGAAACCGCGAGAGATCGCCCATCTCCGCCGGCACGATCATCGTGGTCGAAGCCTTGGCGAGATTGCCGTACTGGCTGATCAGGTCGGAGGCAAGACGCATGCGCATTGCGAGATCGCCGCCATCCTCGCCCAGCGCGGCGGCGATGGTGCGGATGGCATCGGCCTGGGCCTTGACCACGGTGTTGATCGCGATGGCCTCGCCCTCGGCGCCGAGCACGCGCGAGCGCTTCTCGCCCTCGGCCACGTTGATGGCCTGCTGGCGATCGCCCTCCGACTTGGCGATCAATGCCCGCTTCTGGCGCTCGGCGGTGATCTGCAATTCCATCGCGCGCACCACTTCCTGCGGCGGGTCGATCTTGCGGATCTCGTAGCGCAGCACCTTGACGCCCCAGTTGATCGCTGCCTTGTCGAGTTCGGAAACGATCGAGGAATTCAGCTCGGAGCGCGAAGAAAGCACCTCGTCGAGCTGCTTCTTGCCGACGTCGGAGCGCATGATCGTCTGCGCCAGTTGCTCGACGGCGAGAAACGGATCGCTGGTGCCATACGCCGCCTTTTTCGGATCGGTGATCTGCAGGTACAGAACCCCGTCGATCATGATCTGGGTGTTGTCCTGGGTGATGCAGGACTGCTCGGCGACATTGATCGGCCTTTCCCGCAGGTCAAACCGGTAGGCAACCTTGTCGAAGATCGGGATGATGAGGTTGAGGCCCGGTTCGAGCGTGCGGTGAAAGCGGCCGAAGCGTTCGATGATCCAGGCGTGCTGCTGAGGCACGATGCGAATACCGCGACTGACGATCGCAAGCGCGATCAGGATTAGAACGACGGCAACGACGAGCGAAACGGTCATGATCGGATTCTCCCTGAAGCATGGACGATGAAATCAGGCGCCGGCAATTGCATTCCGTGGTTCCCCAACGACCACCAGCGTGTTGCCGTCGCGGGCCGCGATCCGCAGCCGCGCGCCGGGCGCAATGTTTTCCGCCGCCAGCTCCGCGGCTGGACGGGCGTCCCATTCGGCACCCCGATAACTGACCCGCAGTTGTCCGTCACGAGCGGTAACGACCGTCACGGACGCACCGACATCGTCATGGGTGACATGCTCGGATTCGGGGTTCTTCAACCGTCGCCGGGCATAGTACGCGACCGGCAGACCGGCGAAAAGGACAACCGCAAAGACAATCAGGGTCGTGGCCAAGCCGGTATCTGCGCCCAAGGCGAGTCCGCCGGCCACGAAACAGGCCGCGGCCAGGGCGATGAGATAAATGGTGAGGGTATGGATCTCCGCCACCACCACCAGCGCGCCGGCGACCAGCAGGACGATTCCGAACACAAACACGGCGGCCTTCTCCCCACTCGAAAGCTGCCGGTAGTATATCGGTTCGGAACGGCCCGGTTCGAGACGCGGCAGCGGAAAGATGCGGCACGACGCACGTAACCAGGGGGGCTTGACAAATTCGCTTCGAGGGTTTTTGATTGCAACTGAGAATTTTATTCGAGTAGCTCAAAAAACCGGGTTGCGTCTTTTGGGGGTGCTGCCCGCAGGGAGGGATCATGGGGCAGCGGAATACTTTTGCGGCGCGTGTATTTGCGCTCCTTTTCGGCATGCTGCTTGGAGGTCTGCCGGCGTACGCCGCGAGTGCGGGCGGGGGCTACGCAGGTCATCAGGTGATCGCCGGCGATTTCAACGGCGACGGCTGGACGGACTTCATCCTCCAGCCGCTTGCCGGTTATCACGACACCGCCGAATTCCTCGCCTATCCCGACGGAAACTTCGGGGGAGCGAGCGCCACCTGGCCCGACCAAAGCCTCGGCACCAACTGGAACGCCGGCGCCCACCGCATCGTGGTCGGCGACTTCAACGGCGACGGGCGCGACGACCTCATCCTGCAAGGCGCGGCGGGATTGGCGAGCCAGGAGTATCTGGCCGCAGCGGACGGCAGTTTCCCCACTCTCACCCGTGCCATGCCGGCGACGCTCGGAGAGCTTGAACTTTCGCAGGCGGGTCATGATCTCGTGGTCGGCGACTTCAACGGCGACGGCCGCGCGGATCTTCTGCTTCAGGCCGACACCTTCGTCGGCACCGACGGTATCGCCGTGGCGGGAGCGGACGGGAAGTTCGACGCTCTTGCCGCGAGCTGGGGCGACGGCACGCTGGGGCTGGCCTGGTCAGCGGATCGGGCAGCACTCAGTGCCGGCGACTTCAGCGGCGACGGACATGCCGAGCTGTTCGTGCGTGCCACGGGAGCTGATCCGGGCACCGCCTGTTGCCGCATCGTCGGCTTCGGTAACGACGAGCAACCGAAGAGCATCGCGCAGAGCTGGAATGCGGGCTACCTCGGCGTGGACTGGGAACCCGCCACGCATCAGGTGATCGTCGCCGACCTCAACGGTGACGGACGGGATGATTTCCTCGTGCAGCCGGATGCACCGGGCGGGAACATCTATGTGCTGCTTGCGAACGCGCACGGCGAGTTCACTGCGATTGCCGATGAGTGGCCGAGCGAGCGCGATGGCGTGGACTGGTCGGCCGAGAGTTACCTGCTGGTTCCCGAGAAGGCGCTGCCCGGGCAGGGCGCGACGCTCGCGATGATCCCGCAGCAGGTCGGCCTCCCTTACCTGCGCGCGCATTTCGATGCCTCCGGACACCTGGTCTCGGTCACCGTACTCACCGGTCCGCCGCCCGATGCCCTGGCCGCCTTGGGTGCAGACGGCGGCAACGGAGGTGGCAATGGCGGCGGAATCGCCGTCGCCCCCCATACTGCGGGCCACGGCTTGGATCCGAAGGTGATCCAGGCCGATACTGTCGGCGCGATGGCGGGCAGCGGCGGGGTGGCCAACGGCACCGCTTCCTATTCCATCCCGATCGCCGTGCCGCCGGGACGCGGCGGCATGGCGCCTTCGTTGTCTCTCGGTTACTCCAGCACCGGCGGCGACGGTCACGAGGGCGTCGGCTGGTCGCTTGGTGGATTTTCCGCCATCTATCGCTGCCCGGCGACCTGGGCAAGCGACGGCGTGACCCGCGGCACGACCTTCACCTCCGGTACCAATGGCGATCGCTTCTGCCTCGACGGGCAGAAGCTGATGCTCACTTCCGGCACCTACGGCGCCGGGGGCTCCGTCTATCACGCCGAAGTCAACGGCTTCGCCAAGGTCGCCGCCGTCGGCTCGCAGGGCAACGGTCCGCAATCCTTTACGGTAACGACGCCCGACGGCAACATACTCTCCTACGGCACGACCGCGGACTCGCAACTCGTCAATCCGAATCCGGATGAGAACAACAGCGTGTTCACCTGGGCGCTCGAAAAAAGCGTAGACCAGGACGGCAACGAAGTGGACTATCACTACAGCAATGCGAACGGCGAATACTATCCGAGCGAGATTGACTACACGCTCGGTGGCGCGGGTGCGACACGCAAAGTTACCTTCGACTGGGAGAACCGCAGCGCCGTGAGTAGCGATATTCCCAACATCGTGCACTATCTCGCCGGCATGGAACTACAGACCACAAAGCTGCTGACCACGATCACCACGTCGGTCGGCGGTGCAAACGTCCGCCAATACGCGCTCGACTACCAGGACAGTGCGGCGACCCATCGCCCGTTGCTCGACTCCGTGCAGGAGTGCGCCTGGGACGGCGCCGGCCAGCATTGCCTGCCCGCCACCGCCTTCAGCTATCAGGGTCAGCACGCTGCGCGGTTCGTCTCGGTCAACCCGGCCAGCCTGAACGTTCCGGTGGCGGGAAATTGCTATTTATCCGCTGCCCCGAGATTTTTCGAATCCTATGACCGGGATGGCGACGGGCGGTTGGATTTGGGCAGCATGACGGGGGGCACCCTGCTCCACCCCCCATTGACGTACTGGTTTCAGCAAGGCTCGTCGGTGGGCTTTGGAACACCCGTGCAAACTACCTACGACAAAGCTATCAAGGGGAACATAGATTTCAACCTCGACGGCCGCACGGATAATGCTTACGTGGTAACGCCGGGAACCGCATCTGAGCCCAGTCCGATCTACATCTCCTACACCGACCATAACGGGAACGACCAATCCCCGTATGCGGGTGTCAGCGTTCACGCCAACTACAGCGAGAGCGCAGGCTACCCCACCTTCACGAATCTGATGGTCGGCGACTTCAACGGCGACGGCAAGCCCGACCTCGTAGCGGCTGCCGAACCGAGCAACGGTACCTATGACCTGTATGTATATAAGGACAATGCAACGGGAGGCAACCCCTCTTATTCGCTCTACTTTACCGAACAGACTTCTGACCCCATCAATTACGCTCAAGTGCTCGATTACGACGCCGACGGCAAAAGCGACCTTCTCGTCCATATCGGCACCGATACCTATTTCACGCTGCTGCATTCGCTGGGCGATCATTTCGACGAGATCACGACCACCATTCCCTACGTGGAAAATCCCAACACCCCCGGAAATCACACCAATCACAAGCAGTACTTCGGCGTCCCCGTGGTCGTGGCGGACATCAACGGCGATTCCCTGCCCGACGTTCTGGAGTCCGAGCAGGACAGCCAAGGTGATTGGTACTGGTATGTCTATCCCAACAAGGGGGACGGTACGTTCGGCACTCGCCTTGACACCAATATAGCAATTCCCCAGACCAGCAGCGATTACATCAACGACTTCGTGACGACGGTGCGTGATCCCAACGGCGGCGAAGATTTGCTGGTGCCCTATGAACGCTCCTATACGGCGTTATCGTATAACCCCACCTGCGATCCGGAGAAGAATCACGATTGTGGTACTCAGAGAGGTTACGGTGAACCTTGCAGCGGATGGGTCAAGCGTATTGGTACGGTCGGACCCCAGGTCATCGACGGCTATGACTGGCGCGTTTATCGTGCAGACGGTACCAGCTCCGGTTTTGGGGTGAGTCAGTTAGGCGCTAGCCTGACGAACATGGGTCCGGCCCCGCTGATGGATTTCAACAACGACGGTCTGCAGGATATCGACGGCGTATCGGTTACGCTTACGACTGACACTTATTCCCGAGTGCTGAAGGCCTATAAGTTCGACTTTTCCGGCGGCAGCGCCAATACCGATCCGAGTCCGCAGCCGGATCTCCTGGTCTCTACCGATAACGGCTTCGGCGTCAGCGACGATTTTACCTACCAGCCGATTTCGGGTGACGGCGTTTATCAGCGCAACCCCGGAAGCACCAGCAGCTATCCCAGCATGCTGTTCACGAGCGCCATGACGGTCGTCTCCTCGATGAGCGAGACCAATCCGATCGGGGGCATGAACACCTACGATTACGCTTACCAGGATGCGCGCTACAGCGTGGATGGCCGCGGCTTTCTCGGTTTTGCCGAAATCGATTCCACCGACGTAACGCGGGGCACCGTGACGGCGACCGATTACTCGCAGGTATTTCCCTACATCGGGCGGGTTCCAAAGATCACGAACTCCACCACCGGCAATGTAGGCACTTCAAATTGGCTTTCGCAATCCACGTCAGTCTGGCAATCCGCCCCGGCGCCTGGAGGGGGCTACACGGTGGTCTATGCGGACCCCCAGACCACCACGACCAAAGAGCCTGCGGATTATTCGACGATCGAAACGGTTACCCAGACACAAGGTCAGCCCGACGCCTGCGGCAATGCCGCGAGCGGTACCGACACGACAACCACCCAGCAGGCGACGCAGACCATCACGACTGCGACTACTTACAACGGCGGCAGTAGCGGCGACAATTGCTGGGCGCACACCGTGAATACCCAGTCCGTGACCGCTGCGCTCAACTACACGCAATCTCCAACGACGAACGACTCGTTGACGACGGCCGCGACCTACACCTACTGGCCCGATTTCAACGTCAAGACCAAACACGTCACGGCACCCCATGGCGGCCAGAACGTGCCGCGCGACTGGAGCTACGCCTACGATGGCTTCGGCAACCAGACCAAAGTTACCCAGACCGCGGGCAGCGACAACCGTGTGACCACCAGTGATTACGGCAGCGACGGCTTTTTCCCCATGAGCGTCACCAACGCGCTCGGTCAGACGGCCACGTTCACCTACGATCTGGCGACCGGTAACAAGACCGCCGCAACCGACCCCAACGGCATCGAGACCGACTATGCGTTCGACGCCTTCGGGCGCACAGCGGGTGGGCAACCGGCCGGCGAATCGCCAATCAATATCAACTATTACGATCCGGGCGGTGGCTACAGTTGTCCCGCTCACGCCGCCTATGTCGCCGATCAATTCCAACTAGGCTATCCGGAATCTTATATCTGCTATGACGCTTTTGGTCACGAGTTGCGCAGTGCGAAGCAGGGCTTCGACGGTTCCTGGATCTATGTGAGCACCACTTACGACGAACTCGGACGTGTGCACGGGAAGACGGCGCCTTATTATGCGGGTGGGACACCCTATACCACGCAGTTTCCGAGCTACGACGTGCTGGATCGCCCCGGTGAAACGGATTATCCGAACGGGCGCACGGTCACCATGGCCTACGCCGGGCTCACCACCACCTATACCGACAAGGCGAGCGGCATGACCCATGTCTATACCCATACTTACGACGGGCTGGGCAAGGGCGAAGGCAACCTCGTCGAGGTGGACCAACAGAAGGACGACTCGAGTTGGATTGATTCCACTTACCGCTACGATGCCGGGGGCGATCTGATGCTCGCCACCGATCCCATGGGCAATACCATCGCCGCCACCTACGACGGCTTCGGCGACAAGTTGACGCTCAGCGATCCGGACAAAGGGTACTGGACTTATCAGCCCGACGGCTTCGGAGAGACAACGAGTGTGACCGACGCCCGCGGCCAGACGATCGCCACCACTTACGATGCACTCGGGCGCACACTCACGGAGACCGATTCCACCGACAGTCGGGTGAGCACCTGGACTTACGACACGGCGCCCGACGGTATCGGCGCCCCGGCTACCGAACAGGTGAAGGTGAGCGGCACGATCGTGTACAAACAGGTGTACGGCTACGACAGCGCCGGGCGGGCGACGGCCTCAGAGATCACGACCGGCGGCACGACCTATCTTCAGGGGCAGGATTATGACCCTGACGGGCGGCCACAGACGCAAGCCTATCCGGCGCTCGCCGGCGGCACCGACGGTGCGCCCGCGTCGGTGAGCGCCGAGGCCGATCCGCCCGGGCCGGTGGCGACGAATAGCACGGTCCAATTGATCGCCAGCGGGAGCGACCCCGACGGCTGGGGGCTGAGCTATAGCTGGACGCAGACCAGCGGGCCGACAGCGACGCTCAGCGACGCAGACGAAGCTCAGGCGAGCGCCATTCTTCCCCAGGCGGGGACCTATCACTTCAAGGTCACCGCGAGCGACGGCTTCCACCAGAACAGCGCGACCGTGAGCGTGCAGGCCGCGGACCCGCCGTCGGGCACGGCGACCCTCACGCTCGATCCCGAGACCAGCACCACCGGCGGCTACACCGTTTCGTGGACGGCGGTGAGCGGCGCCACCTCCTACGTGTTGCAGGAATCCGAGGACAATGGCACCTGGACCCAGCGCTACAACAACGACGGGCGCAGTTGGACCGCGAGCGGCAAGGAGGTGGGCAGCTACCGTTATCAGGTGAAAGGGTGCAGTCTGCCCGACGTATGCGGGCCTTGGAGCGCGCGGATGACGGAAACGGTGGCCGCCCCGCCACCGCCGCCGGCGCCCACTGCGACGCCGCAGACAAGCTACGAGGGCAGCTTCGAGGTGAGCTGGAACGGCGTCACGGGCGCCACCAGCTACACGCTGGAGGAGCAGGGCGGGCCCGGCGATCCGACCTACTACAATGGCTTGGGCGCCCTGTCCAA
>JBOIBN010000032.1:0-29310 GCA_050739575.1 Gammaproteobacteria bacterium | reverse complement strand
CCTCTACATGACCCCTCGTTACCAGGTCATTGCCGATCGTCTCGCCCCGGAATACCTCTTCGCCGAATACCCGCAACTGCTCCGTGCCGGCCAACTCTGGCCCGGCAACCGGGACTGGGCGGCCTTCGATCTGGAAGACATTGCCACAGCGCAGCAAACGGCCCGCCTCGGCGTGCGCTACATAGAAACCATGAACCCCGCCCTGCTCACCGAACTCACAGCCCTTTAGGGAATCTCAAGAAAAGAGACTGATAGCAGGCACATCTTTTGTAGAGCCCTGCCGGATTCGATCGCCCGCGCCGAGTCCCCCCCAAGCTCTTGCGCAAAATAAAGTTGTATGCTAGAAAATAAAGGGGTATATTTCACTAGGCACAATTTCGGCCCTTGCTCGATTGGACAAACGCGTATGGGATCTATACGGTCGCATTCCGCTCTCTGAGGAAGAACGCAATGGCACGACTTCAAGAAATCTTCATGAGCGCGACGCAAGAGGCGAAGAACGCATTGTGCTTTTATGAGGAGAACTACACGTGCATCGGACAGTGGATACTAGAGCCTGCCAAGAAAGTGGTCTTGCGATCCTCTCAATCCGGCGTCTGTCGTTTCTGTGGTTTGAGCATCCCCAACGTAACCTTCAGGAACGAAGCGCACGCAATCCCGGAGTGCTTAGGCAACAGGAGCCTCACCACGGAATACGAGTGCGACGATTGCAATCAGTTCTTCGGCGTAGGCATTGAGAACGATTTCGGCAACTGGTCCAAAGCGCAACGCGCCTTGTCGGGCGTCCGGGGGAAGAAGGGCGTGCCTGTTCTGAAGGAAGAATCGAACAGGCAATGGCGTTTTGAACATGGTTCCGCTGGGATTATGGTTACGCAGGACGAGAGCAATCCAATCGCTGTTGTGGATGAGGCCACGAAACAAATTACACTTACGGGTCCCCGAGACCGATATACGCCCGTTGCCGTGCTAAAAGCATTCACGAAGATGGCGCTTTCACTCCTCCCTGAAGAGGAACTCCCGAACTTTCGGGCCGCCATGATGTGGATTCGCAACGCTGATCACCAAGTGGGCTTGGTAAAGACCTCTGCCTTTCCGGTCCTTTACACGTTCGTTCCGGGAAATAACCCTCTGGTAAATTCGATAATATTGCTCCGTCGGAGATCTGATAATTTGTCGGTCCCATATGTAACCTTTGTTCTCGCCTATGGAAATGAAGTGTTCCAGACCATTCTTCCGAGCCCGGAGCGTGATGTCTTAATTTACAATCGGAAGGTCAGATTTCCTTTTTTCCCCACTCCATATGAACTCGACCACGATCTAAAGCCAGTGGCACCTATGCGGCGCGAACTGATCGACCTCACCGGCCGCTCTCTCATCAAGGGAGAGACAATTCAGGCAGTAATAGGCTACGGATTGAGCAACACACGTGACGACTTAACAAGTGATAGCACATCAGTCTAGCCTCAACCAACGTGGCAGCCGCTAAGTTCGTTTGATTAAGCCATGGCGCAGCGGGAGGTAGTATCTGTCTTTGCTATGAGTTCCGATTCCGGCAAGGTCGAGGCGCATTCTCTGAGATGAATAATGGGAACAGAATTAGACTGGAATTGCCTGAAAAGGGGTTTGTGCGTGAACTGGCACAAAAAATTACCGTTCCTGGCGTGCGACCTAGCAACGCTATCGAACAGATACTTTCTCAGTATTTGGCTGCAAGCATTAAATCTTACATTGGCGACCGATTGATAAAACCGCCTAATATCAAGTTAATGAGGGTCGATGCGCAGCAAGGTATCCTTACGTTGCCTGAATTGACGAGGAAAGGATATACCACTTGGTATCCTGAAATTCGATTCTCGACGAAACCATCGGACGCCGTGGTCAACATAACTGTTGAACCCACAGGAATTTCGCTTGGTAACTTTGCAAGCTTCAATGAGACACCAAGTAAATGCAAAATTACCGTAAAAACTATCAAAACACAGACCAACCATATATTGAAATTCCAAGGCATTATGATTTCTGGGCATATATTTGAATGCGTAAGGGAATATATAGTCAATGCATCGCTTGATAGTCCATACATAGCGAACCCGTACCCTCGATTTGATGGGGAGATTTTGTTCCACAAAGTAGTCACCTTAGACCAGGTACTAAACGGTAGTAGAGTGTTTTGCTCTTGTGCCCAGAACGCGCACCAGAAAATGATCGCCGACGCCAAAAAGTTCGCCTCTGAATATATGCCGAGGTCCCCGCCACAGCAGCTCATTCACGTATTGACAGATGCGCAGTATGTCGACTCTATCTGTCATCTGTGCATCGCCCATAACCTCGGTGCGGATGCTGCGGCTGACCGTTATGGCGATACGGTTCAGGATTTCGTTGACGCCTATGTTGTTCAATTGATGCTTACTGATGAGTTCGATGATCGAACAGCTAAAGCGGAAGTCCAGACGCGGCTGGGACTGAGTCGATGGATCCAAGAGGCCAAAATGTATCGGCTCATAAAACAGCTGTTTTCTGATGACACGGTGTTGCGCGAAGCATCTCCTCCATGGCTGGGCCGCCAACGGCTAGATGTATTTCTTCCAGACCTCCGACTTGCCTTGGAATATCAGGGGGCGCAGCACTATGAGCCAATAGAAATGTTCGGCGGCGCCGAAGCACTTCAACGCACAATGGAGCGGGATGCATTAAAAAAGCGCTTATGCGATGAAAACCAGGTAGACTTGGTTTACATCAAACACAGTGACCCGCTAACTTTTGCTAGTTTGCGCCAGAGATTGCGCCGCTTTATCGCGAGCTGAGCGCGGCGTGGCGGACAGGCCACGTCAGGAAATCGCATAGAGTCGCGTCGCGGAAGTTGCCCCACATAGCTCGAAATAATGTCAACCTCAAAAAGTCGTCGCTGTTTTGAAAAGAGCGTCCGCCTTATCGTTCAATCTGGCGACGATATCGGGATAGACGACGCGCTCTTCCTTTTCGTCGTGGCCGTCGAGGAGGCGCAGAAACTTGCGACGCGCGTCCGGCTCCGCAAGCGACGCAAGGTATTGCCTGAGGTACTTGTGTTCGTTCTTGAGACCGCGCACCCAGGCTTCGCGACCACCCGCCGCGAGATAGGCGGGAAACAGGAGTTCTTCCTCGATCGCGAGGTGCCGCGCAAGCGTCGCCTGCAACCATTTTTCGTACTCGGCGTCGCCGCGCAATGTGCCCGCGAGCGCCGCTTCGATCACGGCATGATCGTGGCCGAGATAGTCGGCGAGCCCGATCGGTCGTGCGGCGCGTGCGATGAGCGCCGTGAAGTTCGTCGCCCCGGCGGCGAGCGGATGCCAGAACAATGTGCCACCCGCCGCTTGTACCGCTGCATGGAGCGCGGGCCGGTAATCGAACTCCCCGCGCGCGACGCACCGCTTGTCGGTTTGGAGTGTATCAATAAGGCGGCTAAACTCCGCTTCATCGGCAACCGTCAGCTGCCCGGCTTCGCTGAGCAATGCTTCACGCAAGGGCTGAGGCGTGCCTTCCGCGGGCCTGTTTTCGGCGTGAATCTCCAATTCGAACTGTGTACCGGGATCGAGATGCGCCACCCGCCAGCGCACCCCGGGTGCGATCCAGCGGATGTCGTCCGTCTCCAACCGTTCCGTCGCTACGCCCGCCGCGTCGAGCCGTTCTATCGCGAGCGTTCCCGCGGTAACGCAAAGCCGCTCCCAGCGATTAATGCGGGGCGAATGCCAATGCCTAAGCCGCTCGGGCAGGTTTGCGCGAGCGTACACGCGCGAACTTCCAAGTTGACGCAGGTCGGTAGGCGGCTCAGCCGGGTTTGCCATCCGGACGCGGCGACAAGAGGATGCGAGCGTAGCCTAGAACGAAGATCACAAAAGCCGCCGTCCACAGCCCGACGGCGACCAGCATGACAGTTTGATAACTCGCCGCACCGAGGAAGGGGCCGCCGCCGCGCACCACGACGGCGGCGATCAGCAACACATACGCCAACGTAGTCGCCTTGTCCGCGACGATCAGCCGGCCGGTATGGCCGAGCGAAACGCGCGTCATCATGCCGAGCGTCATCAGCCCCAGTGCGCCGACGGCGAGCACATGCAGCGGCACCCAGAACGGGATCGGCGCGCCAAAACCCTGCGCCGCCCACAGGGCAAGTCCCGCCGGCAGACAGATATAAGCGGCTTGCAACACCCACAGAATCGGACGGCTTAAGGTTTTACCGCCGCCCCAACCCAGCATTCGCAGCGCGTGGGCCGCCGCGCCGAGTGCGGCAACGGCTGCAAACAGCGGCTGCGGCGTCGCGGGAATCAATGCGAGCACGCCCAGCGCAATCAGCGCCGCCATCGCCACCCGATCGCGCCAGAGTCCTGCCGGGCGCACACGCAGCCCCGGCGTCGCGTTGCGGGTAAAGGCGGGAATGACGCGTCCGCCGATGAGCGCCACCATGACCAGGATGAACATGAGCGCGGCATCGAGTACCCGGGCACGCAGGCCCGGCGCGAGCCAGTACAGCAGTTCAAGCGCCGCGAAAACACTCAGCACCGCGATGACGCCGTAGTTGCGGCTACTGCGCACGGCGATGATCGGCCGCCCTACTCCGATGGCAAGAAAGACGAAAAAGCCGGCACACAGGGCTGCCTTGAGTCCGTCCGGCGCCGCGGGGAGCGCGACGACGATGCGGGCCGCCACCCATACCAGCGCGATTGCGGCGAGCGACGCACGTATCAGCGTCGGCCGTTTGGTCCAGTTCGCCGCCGCCGTCAGCACGAAACCCGCGATGACGGCGCCGGCGTAACCGAATAACATTTCGTGACCGTGCCATAACGGCCCCAGAGCCGGACCATGCCCGGCGAGGACAAACCCCCACAGAAGCATGGCGACGACGGCGAACAGGCCGGCGAGCAGAAAGAAGAGGCGAAATCCCAACGCCAGCAGAGGTAGAGAAAAAAGACTTCGAGATGGGTTACTCATCGGGGTAGTATCTCCGATTGCGTCGCATTCGCACCTTGAGCCACATCAAGATGCCGCTCACCGTTACACTTGGGTTATGAGCGACGCGACGCCAACTGCCGCGGATCCGCCGGCCCCCGTGCGCGGGCTGTTTTCCGTACTGGTGCTGCTCGCGCTGGTGCTCGCGATTACCACCCAGCTCATCACCGGCTTCACGCTGATGGTACGGCCGAATGGTGCGCTGCTCGCGGCGCACATTGCGGGCGGCATCGCGGCAGTCGTGCTGACGCTTGCCGAATGGCTCTGGCTCACGGCAACGCGTGCCGGCCGGGATCGCCTAGCCGGATTTCTGGTGACGGACAGCGGACCCGCGGAATGGAGCGAGGCGGCGTTTTTGCTCGTGGCCACCGTCACGGTCCTGTTCGGCGCGCTGCTCGCCGCCGTGATGTATCTTGGCCTGCGGATGCCCTTCAGCGTTTTGTTCGGCATTCATCGCGCACTCGCCATCGCCGTCGCCATCCTTTATCTCGTGCACACCGCACTGTCCCTGCACCGCGCCCGGCGGCACGGGCATCGATGACGGACGGCCGCGCCGGAATAGAACCTATCTCATAATCCCCCACGGCCGCGACCGCGGCGATTGGGGTTCAGGACGGACACGCCGAGCGTAATGTACGTGCCGTACCTGGGCGAGGTGCAACAAAGCCCTGGGCCCAAATCGGCTGGTCCCGCAAGGGATTACGACCGAAATGCGCCGCTCGCGTGGGATTGTGAGACAGGTTCTGATATAAAGACAGCGGGAATACGCAAACCGGGGCGGAGAATTTTGGCGGTCGTCGATTTTTCCGGTCATTACCTGTTCGCTTCGCTCGACGAGACACAACGGCGCGGGCTCGAAGCTCACAGCCAGCGCCGGCAGCTTGCACCCGGCGAAGCATTGTTCGCCCAGGGCGATCCGGCCGAGTGCTTCTGGTGGCTGGAAAGCGGGCAGATCAAGCTTTATCGCCTGTCGCGCGACGGACATCAGAAGATCATGGGACTCGTCGCGCCGCGGCAGAGTTTCGCCGAAGGAATCCTGTTCATGGACACGCCGCGCTATCCGGTCAATGCCGAAGCCGTCACGGCAAGCAGCTTGGTGGGCTTCGAGCGCGAAGCCTATCTCGCCATCCTCGAGACGTCGTTCGCCACCTGCCGGGCGCTGTTTCGCCAGATGGTGCGTCGCACCCAGCGTCATCTGGACGAAATCGAGGCACTCACCATCCAGAACGCACGTTTCCGTCTCGTCAACTATCTGCTTGGACTGCAACGCACGGCGGGCGAAGAGACGACGACGATTACCCTGCCCGCACGCAAACTCCTGATCGCCTCGCAACTTGCCATGCAGCCGGAAACCCTCTCGCGCCTTTTCCGCGAACTGGAAGAAGCCGGCCTCATTCGCGTCCACGGCGAGCACATCGAGATCGCCGACACCGAGGCGTTACGTCGACTGCTCGGTTGAAGAGTCGCGACACGACTCTAATCAGCACCTGATTTTCCGCGCGGGGATTTGAAAGCGCATCTTGATCTGGATCAAGACATTGCCGCAATGCGTCACTTATACTTCGCCTGCCTCCTGCGGCAGAGGGAGATCATGGCGATCGTCGCGGACGTTAACGCATCCGATGGCTGGTTATTCTCTGCCATCGCCATAAATCGCCGCCCGAGTCCTACCGATACGATTTCCGTTACCCGAACCTGCGACCGCCTCTCTCAGAGCAGCGGTCATTCCAGACTCATGGTTGCAGATTGAAGGAGTGGAGCAATGCTGGAAAGCGGCGCAATGAGAGAAAGCGACGAAGAATTGCGAGTAGCGGATAACGACCGGATCAGTACTCTTCTGAAATGGGTTCTTTTTATCGTCGGCATAGTAACGCTCGGGGCGCTCGCCTACGGTGCCTATGTCACCTACCAGTACGCCCCACCGCAACCTGAACAGTTTGTCGCGCCGAACGGCGCCGTTTTATTCACAGGTGACGACATTGTCGCCGGCAAGGGCGCCTTTCAGCAGGCGAATCTGGGCGACTACGGCAGCATCTACGGCATGGGCTCGTACTTCGGCGAGGACTGGACGGCCGAGTATCTGGTGCGGCTCGCGCATCTGACGGCCGACGCCATTGCCGCCCACCGTTACGGCAAGCCCTATGCCGAACTGGGTATCGGCCCCCAGGCGGTGGTCAAGGATGCGATGCAGAAGGATCTGCAGGGGCTGCACCTGTGGGACAAGCGTCTGGTCGTTTCCGCGCCGGTCGCGCAGGCAATACGGAAAACACAAGCCGAGATATCGCACTTCATTCTCACCAGCGATTTCGAAAAAGGTTATACCCGCGCCTACAGCCTGACCCCGGCGAGCGCACAGCAGGCGGCCGATTTCGTCATCTATTCGGCGATTACCACCGTCGCCCGCCGGCCCCATATCGATGCTTCCTGGACCCAGAACTGGCCCTTCGAGCCCCTCGTCGGCAACGTTCCGACCCACGGCACCTTCCTGTGGACGTGGATTTCCATCATGATCACCTTCGCCCTGTTCGGGCTGGTCGTGTTCGGCTTCGTACACTGGATCAACCGCGACGCGGGCGAACCCCGCATGCTGATCCGCGAGTTCAAGCCGATCACGCCCGGACAGCGCGCCGTCGCCCTTTACATTCTGGCGGTGGCGGCAGTGTTTCTCCTGCAGATCGTCGCCGGAACAATGATGGCGCATTCCTATTCGGAACGGGTCAGCTTCTACGGCATCGACATCGGCCACCTCGTGCCGTTCCAGTTCCTGCGCGACGTGCACTTGCAGGGCGCCATCGTGTGGATCGGACTCGCCTGGCTCGGCTCCGGCCTCTTCGTTGCGCCGCTCATCGCCGGGCGCGAGGGGCGCGGCCAAGGCTGGATGAACGCGACGCTGTTCTGGGTCACCCTCGCCGTGGTAGCCGGCGCCCTGATCGGCGATTACATGGGCATCATGGGCTGGATCAAGCAGGGCTGGTTCTGGGTCGGCAACCAGGGGCTCTCCTACCTCGAACTCGGCCGCCTTTGGCAGATCGGTTTCTTCGCGGGTCTGCTTCTGTGGAGCCTGATGATGGCGCGCGCGATCTGGCCGCGGATGATGGACTTCAAGGATGCCACGCGACGCTTCTGGACCGGAACCATCCGCATCGAGCATCTGCTTTGGGCGAGCACTATGAACATTGCGATCCTCTACTGGTTCGGCATGATCCCGCTCACCGGCATCAACCATTCCTTTACCATCACCGACTTCTGGCGCTGGTGGGTCGTGCATTTATGGGTGGAACAATCCTTCGAGTTCTTCTTCACCATGATGCTCGCTTGGATACTCATGGCGACCGGTCTCGTCTCGCGCAAGCTCGCCACGCGAACCGCGCTGTTCGACGTGATCCTCATCTTTCTCGGCGGCCTGCTCGGCACCGGCCATCATCTCTACTGGGTGGGCGAACCGGGCATGTGGGTCTCGGTCGGCAGCGTATTCTCCTTCATCGAGGTGATGCCACTGCTCCTGCTCGTCGTCGAAGCCTCGCACCAGTACCGCCGCATCAAAGAAGAGGGCAAAACCTTTCGTTACAAGCTGGTATTTCTATTCATCTGGGGTTCGGCGTTCTGGAACTTCATGGGCGCCGGCGTGTTCGGCGGCGGCACGCTCAACGCGCCGCTCGTGAACTACTACGAGCACGGCACCTTCCTTACGTTGCTGCATGCGCACACCGCACTGTTCGGCGCCTTCGGGTTGATGGCACTCGGTCTTATGTACTTCTGCCTGCGCTACGCGGCGGGCGACCGTTACAAATGGAGCGACAAACCCGGGATATGGGCGTTCTGGCTATACAACGGCGGCCTGGTGTTGTGGATCGCCCTCAACTTCTTCCCCATCGGCTGGCCTCAGCTCCAGGCGGTCTATGAACACGGCTACGCCTATGCGCGCAGTCTCAAGTTCTACAACACGACGCTCATCTGGCAATGGCTGCGCTTCCCGGGCGATGTGGTGTTCTCCGCCGGCGCCGTGCTCATGTCAGTGGACTTTCTGATAAAAATGGGCCCGTTTCTGCCCAACTTCATGCGCCGTGCGCGGACAAGACGGCCCGAGATGCCTGACGCATAGAACCGAACGTCGCCGCAGCAACATGACGGGCAGCCTTGACGCAAGTCAAGGAAAAAACCTTCATTGCGCGGCATACTGCGCACGTTTGGAAAATCCGGGCAATCGTCGTGACGCAATGGGTGCAGGTTGCAAGACTGGGCGAGATCGCCGACAAGTCGTCCAAGGTCGTCGTGCTTGACGATGCGGACGTAGCCGTTTACAACCTGGGCGGAGAGTATTTCGCCATCGAGGACGTCTGCACCCACGACGGCGGCGACATTTCCGGCGGCTGGGTGGACGGCGATCGGGCCGTGTGCCCACGTCATTTCGCCGAGTTTTCGATCCGCACCGGCGAAGCGCTCAAGGCGCCCGCCTACGAGAGTGTGCACAGTTTCCCCGTGCGCGTACGCGGGAATGCAATCGAGATATGTGACGACCGCGAATAAATAACGGCGCACTCAAAGGGGTAGGAGCAGCGGTCCCCGCCGCGATCGTTTTTCTGATCCCCCACCGGCTCCCCCTTCCTCGCTAACGCGAGCAAAGGGGAGAGTAGATGTGGAAACGCAAGCTTCCACCCAAGTCTCCATATTGAGTCACAACCAAGGAGGTTTCACATGGCCAAAGTAATTGACGTTCGCACCATCATGCCGATGGACCGCCATCGCATAATTTTCGAGACCTACGACGCACTGGACTCCGGAGACAGCTTCCTGCTGATCGCCGATCACGATCCCGTCCCGCTGCACCGCCAGTTCGAAACGAACTGCGCGGGTGGCTATGAGTGGACTTACGTCAAGGAAGGCCCCGACACCTGGCAGGTCGAAATCGGCCGTACCCAGGCAAACTCTTAGCAGGGTTAAACGGCCTATCCGAAACCTCCACGACTGCCGATCACACCGCAGGCGATGGCAGCGAGCGCGAGTGCCAACATGACGGCGTGCAGCAGCAGAAAGCCGTGGCGTCGGCGCATGAGTCCTATACGCGCCGGCAGGCGCAGCGGTTCGGCGACAAAAAGCATCAGCGCGAAAAGTGCCCACACCAGAATCATCAGGTCCAGCCACCAGCCGTGGGCGAAGCTCAAACGTGCAAGCCCACCCGTGAGGGCGAGCATCCAGAATCCGGTAATGCCCACAAGCAGCACGGCGATCCGTGCCTGGATGGCGAAACGATGTTCGAACTGCTTGATTCTCTCGATCCGCTCCTGATCCGGCAGGCGCCCGAACATCGGCAGTAAAACGGCGGTCACCAGAGCGACCCCGCCGATCCACCACACGACACCCAGCACATGCAGGGCCAGCAGCACATTGAACGTGGTCATTGCCCGTACTTACCCTCGATCTGCCTTACAGACACGACTGTAAGCAAGCCAATCCGACGCGACCTTGACTCAGGTCAATCGGTCTTCACTGCCTCGCTCATTGCCACGGCTGCGCCTGGCTTAGACGATCGTGTAATGCGGCATCAGTCAAACCCGCTAATTCGACTTCCCCCTCGCGCTGAGTCGCTGCCTGCATCGGCGCAGTTCGCAGTTCATCCCCCACCATGCACGAGAAGACCATGCACTGCTCGCCATAGGAACCGAACGCGACGGCGACTTGCCAGCGCCGGCCCAGTTCGTCTTGAATCTCACGCATGACAAAAGTATAAACCTCAAGTAGTTGGCATAACTCCCTTGATTCAAGTCAAGGTAGGCCGTTCGGTTTTTGACTTACAATCTCACGGATTCTCGAAGGTGACGGTCCATGACTCATGTGGTTACCGAAAACTGCATCAAATGCAAGTACACCGATTGTGTGGAAGTCTGTCCTGTCGATTGCTTTCACGAGGGACCGAATTTTCTCGTGATAGATCCCGACGAATGCATAGACTGCACGCTCTGCGTCGAGGAATGTCCCGCAAACGCGATCTTCCCCGACGACGACGTGCCCGCGGACCAGCAGGAATTCTTTGCCATCAACGAAGAGCTTGCGAAGCGCTGGCCGGTGATTTCCGAAAAGATAGACGCGCCAGCGGGTGCCGACGAGTGGAATGGAAAATCCGGAAAACTCCCCTTGCTGGACCGAGGCGAATAATTCCCTCGCCATAATCAATCCGCACACCAGGCAAGACGTTCACCGTAGAGCGCGCAGAGATCGCGGAGATAATTCAAAATTCTTATTATTTCTCTGCGATCTCTGCGGTTAGTCTTTCTTCTTCTCCATGCGGTCGAGTTCGTCGAGAGCGAGCGTAGAATGCGCATAGGCAGCGCCGGCGCGCATCTCGGCGGCGACCCAGATCGCCTCCATGATCTGCTCGTCGGTCGCACCGGCGCGGTGGGCGCCGCGCGTATGGCCGTGTATGCAATACGGGCACTGGGTAGTGTGCGCGACCGCGACGGCGATCAACTGTTTGGTCGCAGCGGGCAGCGCGCCGTCCGCGAACGCCTCGCGGCTGAAGGCCTGAAAGGCGGCCAGTTGCTTGGGCGCAAGCGCCTTGCGCCGCTCGGCGATGTGGGGAGAACTTTCCGGATATAGCGAATGGCCCATGGTCTTGCTCCTGAATGACGACACCCATTAATCATAAAAGATCGGGCGCGCGATAGTCGTTGATTCAAGTCAACGCGCGCAGCCAACCGATCGCGTGCAGGACTCGCCCTTAACGCTGCCGCACATCGGTCAGTGCGCCGTACCCGCACCGGTGCGCATGAGTTCGTTCAGCGCCGAGCCCGCGAACAAGTCGTCGAGATAGCCGAAGCTGCCCCGGTCTTTGACCTCGCGTGCGGCCTCGACGAGACCGCTCATCGCACTGCGGTAAAGCGAGGTTCCGAGGCTGATTCGGCGCACGCCGGCCGCTTCGAGTTCGGCGACGGTAAAAGACTTGCCGGGTATGCCGGCCATGAAGTTGACCGGCTTCGATACGCTCGCGCACACCGTGCGCACGGCGGCAAGATCGGGCAGGCCAATCGCGAAGAGCACATCCGCACCGGCGCGTTCATACGCTTGCAAGCGCCGGATGGTGTCGTCGAGATCCGGGTTGCCGCAGACGAAATTCTCGGCGCGTGCGGTCAGCGTGAACGGAAAATCCAGCGAGTGCGCAGTGGCTGCCGCTGCCTCGACACGGGCGACGGCGAGGTCGAACGCATACTGCGGTCGTGCGGAATCGCCGGTCGAGTCCTCGATGGAACCGCCCACCAAACCCGTGCTGGCGGCGAGACGGATTGTTTCCGCCACTGTATCCGGCGCGTCGCCGAAGCCCTTCTCCAAATCGGCCGACACCGGCAGATCGGTCGCCTCGACAACAGCGCGTGCAAGCGCAAGCGCCTCGGCACATGAAATCTCTCCGTCGCGGCGGCCAAACACGCCCGCCGAAGCGCCGCTGGAAGTCGCCAGCGCCGGAAAGCCGAGCCCGGCGAGAATACGCGCGGATCCCGCGTCCCAAGGATTGGGTATGAGAAACGGCTTTGATCCCTCGTGTAATGCCCGGAAGCGGAGGGCCTTTTCGTGCTGAGTCGCAACCATGACAACCTCTTGCGTTCTGCATTCAACCGTTCAATCATAACGCTGCGGCACCCCCGAACACGCTGCCCGGATTTAAAATAACGTCATCAAACATACATAGAGGCATCCGTCATGCAACGCCGATTCACATATCCCACGACGGGACACGCGGGCATCCAGGCCCTGCGCGATCTCGAAATCCATCTGCGCGGCTGCGGTCTCGAACCGCCGCTGCTGGAACTGGTGAAAATGCGCGCCTCGCAGATCAACGGCTGCGCGTATTGTCTGGACATGCACAGCAAGGACGCGCGTGCCGCCGGCGAAACCGAGCAACGACTTTACGTGCTCGACGCCTGGCGCGAAGCGCCGTTTTATACGGAACGCGAACGCGCTGCACTCGATTGGACCGAGGCGGTGACCCGGGTGGCGGACGGCCATGTGCCGGACGTGGTGTACGAACATGTCAAACAGCACTTCGACGAGCACGAGCTGGTCAACCTCACGCTGGCGGTGATAGCCATCAACGGCTGGAACCGGCTTGCCATCGGTTCGCGAGCCGAAGCGGGCAGCCACCGGACCAAATCACGGGGCTGACCCTTTCGCCCTGGGACCGTCGCCGGGTGCTCGCGCGTCCGGCTAGATATTCACGTCCGATTGGTCTATAGTAGTTGTTGTCGTAACTACTATGAATTCGAGCCGTGAATACACACGCTCTGCTGCAGGAATTGGGATTTGGCGACTATGAGGCCCGGGCCTACCTGAGCCTGGTCGAAGCAGGCGCATCGTGCAACGGCTATGAGGTCGCCAAAACCGCAGGCATGCCGCGCGCCAACGTCTACCCGGTGCTGGAGAAGTTGGTCGAACGCGGTGCGGCGCAACGGCTCGACACCCCCCAGGGTGTGCGCTATGCCGCCACCCCGCCGGAGCGCCTGATCGGGCGGCTGGACAAGAAACACCGGCGCACGCTGGCAGCGGCGCAGGACGCCCTCGCCGCGCTCGCACAAACGAGCGAACCCGAACCGGTCTTCAACCTTCGCAGTCACGAGGAGTTGACGACACAGGCGCGCGCGGATATTGATTCGGCCCGCGAGACGCTGCTCGTCGCCATTCAGCCGCCCGAAGCGACTGCCCTGGCACAGTCGCTACGCGAAGCGCGCGAGCGCGGCGTCGCCATCAACACATTGTGCATGGAGGGCTGCACCGCCGAATGCGGCGGCTGTCAGGGCGACATCCATCGCTATCATTTTGCCCCCGCCAAAGACGCGCGCTGGCTCCTGCTCGTGACAGACGAGCGCCGCATGCTCGCCGGCGAGATTCTGCCTGCCCAAACACTCGCGGTCGCGACTGGGCAGCGCCTGATCGTGGAGCTTGTCGCATCCTGGATTCGCCAGAGCGTGGTGCTGGCCACGGTGGCCGACGACCTCGGCGAACGATTTCGCGGGCTGCTTTCGGAAGAAGCCCGCCGGATTCTCGATGCCCTGCATCCGGAAGATGGTTTTTCCGGCCGGCGCGAACAAGCAGCCGGCGTAAAAACCGGATAGTGCTGTGCCGCGTGGCACAGCGTGGTTTATTTTTACCAAGGAGATAAAGCGATGAACAGGCATTTAACGAAATTGGCGGCGTTCGGCACCGCCGCAATGCTTTTCGCCGGCACTGCGCTCGCTGCCGGCAGCACGCCAAAGACTCAAACGAACAGTACATCGGCGACGACGAGCAGCCAGCCGGCAGCCATGAACCGCTATGGCGGTCCTGTCTATAACGGTGCGCCCGCACTTGGAGTGACCGTCGCATTGGTTGCGGCGGGCGGCGGTCCGAGCAAATTTTCGCTCGTCACTGCTCTCGATTCCATGCTCGGTAAAAAGACCGTCGCCGCCGAGGTCGCGAAACTCACCAAGCAGTACGGCAAGCAGAGTGTGGATAAATGGGTCGAGGTGGTGAACTTCTACATCGCCGACACCCTGAAGATCGTCAAGGCGAAGGGCATCAAGCTGCCGCCTGCCGCTCCACTCTCCGGCACCGAGTTGGCCCGTGCGTTGGTAAAGGCCGGCACCACGCCGGACGGCACTTTCTGGGCGGGTTACCTTTTTGACAACGCCGTCTCGCACCCGATTCACAACCAGTTGATGGACGATACGGACGCCAAGTTCGGCGCCAAATGGGATGCCAATGCTCATATGGTCACTAATCAGGCGTTCTACGATGTGGCCCATGCACTCGGCATGAAGGACGTGAAACTCGCCTCATTGCACTAAGCCTTCGCCTGTAACCGGGCACGGGCCGGTGCTGCCGGTTCGTGCCTCGGCGGCGATAAGGCAGTGCCATACGGAGAATGGAGATGGCCAGAATTGCGATCAAGCGAATCTATGAACCCCCGGCCGCCGATGACGGCTGCCGGGTACTGGTCGATCGGCTGTGGCCGCGCGGCATGTCGAAAGATCACGCCGCACTCGACCACTGGTTCAAGGATCTTGCGCCCAGCGACGAGTTGCGGCACTGGTTTGGTCACGATGCGGACAAATGGGACGAATTCCAGCGCCGCTACGGCGCCGAACTCGATGCGAACAAACCGGCGGTGGCGCCACTGCGCAAACTGCTGAAGACGGAAAAGAAAGTCACGCTGCTATTCGGCACCAAGGAAGAGAAACACAACAACGCCGTCGCGCTCGCTGAATACCTGCGGGCGCGATGAGTCAAGGCGGGCAACAATACGAGGATCTCGCATGCAGAAGGCCGCATGCCCATGACCGAAGTACTGAAACCGGCGCGCCTTGTCGTAAGCGCGGTTATTTGCGGTCTTTCTGAGCGTCCGCATCACATTTTTTGCACTCAAGCGGAAATCCGAGCATGGAGCGACGTCCCTGCTCGCTGCTTACCCAAGGGCGGTTGATCCAGGGCGGATTGTGCCTGACGTGCTGAAAATGCCCGCAGGCAAGTTCGGCCACCCATTGGCCCTCCCCGTCCCGGTGGTAGCCGATAATACTTTGCTTCATGACCGGCGCCCGGAAATGGTTTACCGATGAGGCCGACGCGCCCGGGACTTAACTCCGCACCTTCTTCAGCGCGCCGCCCTTGTGCATCGCGATGTGATCGGTTTTGTCGCTCTCAATCTCGTACTGCGGATCGTCTTCGCTGCAATGCCGCGTGTGGCCCTTGTACTGCGTATCGCGAACGTGCACTTTGATAATCTTGCCGCTGACTTCCCCGGCTTCGGAATTCCAGCGTACATGATCGCCGACCTTGAACTTGTGAGCCATGACATCACCTCCGGCTTGCCCCGAAAGAAAGGTCTAATCGCCTCCATTATAGGAAAGCCCTGCTTTATTCATAGCTTCCATAAAGGCCGGGCGCGTTTTCGCGAAACCGTGCCCGGCAGGCTCGGCACAAAAACCGGATGCGCGACAATATACGCGTATTTATCGACATGAGCATTCATGGGCAACACGGACCGCGCGGCAACGGCGAAGCGCTGGCTGAACCGCGAAGCGCGCACGGTGCGCTTTCCGCTCGCCGTCGCCATCGCAAGCGGCTCGGTGAATGGCGGTCTGCTGATCACCCAAGCGCTCCTGCTTGCGCATCTGATCGACCGCACGATCTTCGGTCATCAGCCGGTTTCCTCGCAGCTCGTTCCCTTCTTCGCACTGCTCGGCGTCTTCGTCTTGCGCGCCGCGAGCGTCTATGCGGGCAATCGCGCGGCTACGCGAGCCGGGCTGGCGGTCAAGATCCGCACGCGCGAGGCACTTGTCGCACACATTCACAAGCTCGGACCGGCATGGATGACGGCACGCGAACCGGGCGCACTCGCGAACACCGTCGTCGACGGCGTCGAGGCGCTGCACGATTACTACGCGCAATACCTGCCGCAGGCCAGCCTCGCGGCTATCGTGCCGCTCGCGATCCTCGTCGTCGTGTTTCCCGTGGACTGGATTTCGGGCCTGATTCTCGCCGGCACCGCGCCGCTCATTCCACTCTTCATGGTGCTGATCGGCAAGGGTACGGAGGCGCTCAACGAACGGCAATGGTCACGCCTGACGCGTCTTTCCGCGCACTTTCTCGAAGTGCTCTCCGGACTCGGCACACTCAAGGCCTTCGGCGCCGCGCGCGGTGAAATCAAGCTGGTCGAGCGCCTGTCCGAGGATTACCGCAAGAGCACGATGAACGTGCTGCGTGTCGCCTTCCTCTCCTCGTTCGCGCTCGAATTCCTCGCCACCGTGAGCATCGCGATGGTGGCCGTGCTGGTCGGGTTCCGGCTGCTGTGGGGAGACGTCGCCTTTGGTGCGGGGCTTGCGGCGCTGCTCCTCGCGCCGGAGTTTTATCTGCCGCTGCGCAATCTTGGCAATGCCTATCACGCACGCCTCGGCGCCGTCGCCGCCGCCGAGGACATTGCCGACATTCTCGCGACGTCCGTACCGGAAGCGACGGGGGTTCAGACTTTCCAACCGGACGCAACTTTCCCGATCACGTTCGAGCGCGTGAGTTTTTCCTATGCAAGCGGACCGCCGGCGCTCCGCGAAGTCAGCTTCGAGATTCCGGCTGGCAAACATATCGCCATCGTCGGTCCTTCGGGCGCCGGCAAAAGCACCTTGCTTTATCTGCTGCTCGGCTTCGCCCGTCCTTCGAGCGGAAGCATAAGTATTAATGGCGCCGCGCTCGAAAAACTTTCGCTCGCCGACTGGCGGCGCGCGATCGCCTGGGTACCGCAGCGCGCGCATCTCTTCGCCGGCACCGTGGCGGACAACATCGCGCTCGGGACGGACGGCGTTGCGCGCGCGGCCATCATCGCCGCAGCCGAACGGGCGCATGCCGCCGAATTCATCTCCGCCCTGCCGCGCGGCTACGACACGCCGCTCGGCGAAGACGGCGGCGGACTTTCGGGTGGCGAAATCCAGCGCATCGCCCTCGCCCGCGCCTTTTTGCGCGATGTTCCGCTCGTCGTACTCGACGAGCCGACCGCGAGTCTCGACATGGCAAGCGAAGCCGCGGTCACGGCCGCCATCGAATCGCTTGCCAAGAGACGCACACTGATAACCGTCGCGCATCGTCTGCACACGGTGCGCAGGGCGGATCGCATCGTAATGCTGGATGCGGGGCGCGTCGTCGCCGAAGGCACACACCTCGAATTGACCAAACAAGCAGGGCCGTATCGCCGCCTGCTCGATGCGGCACTTCCAGCGGGAGAGCCCGCATGAAGCTGCTGCTGCGTCTTCTAGCACTCGGACGCGACGCACGCCGGGCCTTTGCGCTCGGCGCGCTGCTCGCATTCGTCGTCATCCTCGCGAACGTCGCACTGCTCGGGCTCGCCGGCTGGTTCATCGCGGCGATGGCCGCGGCGGGAATCGCAGGCGCGGCCATCAACTACTTCACGCCCGCGGCGGGCATCCGCGCGTTCGCGATCCTGCGCACCGTCGGGCGCTATCTCGAGCGGCTGGTCAACCACGACGCAACGCTAAGGGTTCTCAGCCGTCTGCGCGTGTGGGTTTACACGCGCATCGAACCGCTGGCGCCGGCCGTGCTTGCACGCTACCGCCGCGGCGACGTGCTCACGCGTCTCGTCGCCGACGTGGACACGCTCGACAACGCTTGGCTGCGCGTGTTCTCTCCCGCAGTGGTTGCGCTCTTTGCGGCCGCCGCCATGCTGGCGTTCCTGCTGTTCCTCTCCGTGCCGGTCGCATTTGTGGATCTCGCGCTGCTCGCAGTGGTCGGCATTGCGTTTCCGCTGCTCACGCAACGGCTCGGGCGACGTGCGGCCAAACAGGCCGCAGTCGAAGCCGGACAAATCAAGGCCGAACTCGTGGACGGCTTTGCCGGACTCGCCGAACTCGAAGCGCTCGGCGCCGATGCACTGCATCGCGAACTCGGCTCACTCGCGAACCGCAGGCTTGCGCACGAACAGGATCGCGGACTGGCGGTCGAGGCGGGCGCGCTCGGCCTCACCGTGCTTGCAATCGGCGCCGCACTCAGCTTGACATGGATCCTGCTCGCGCCCGCCGCCGCAAGTGGACACACCAATCCGCTCTATTTGCCCTTGCTGGTGTTCTTCATGCTTGCGAGTCTCGAAGCGGTGCAAGGCCTGCCCGGCGCCTTTCGCGCGCTCGGCGACACGCTCGCCGCCGCGCGACGCGTGTTCGAAATCAGCGACGAAACTCCGACTGTCATCGAATCCGCTCATCCTTTGACTACGGTGCGAAACCGCGATCTCGTCTTCGATTCCGTGCGCTTCCGCTACGGCCCGGAACTCGGCTGGGCGCTCGACCGCGTGAGCTTCGAGCTGCCCGCGGGCGCCGCCGTCGCCGTCGTCGGACCTTCGGGCGCGGGCAAGAGTTCGCTCGCGCAACTGCTGCTCCGATTTTGGGATCCGTCCGAGGGCTCGATCCGTCTCGGCGAACATGCAATCGCCGATTACGGATTGGAAACGCTACGTTCGCAGTTTGCGTATTCCGCGCAATCCACGCGTCTGTTCAGCACCACGATCCGCGAGAACCTGCGCCTTGCCAGTCCGGATGCGGATGACGAAACCTTGTGGGCGGCGCTCGAAACCGTCGGACTCGCGGCGGAAGTGCGCGGGTTCGAGCGCGGTCTCGCGAACTTCGTCGGCGCCGGCGGCATGATGCTTTCGGCCGGCCAGGCGCGGCGGCTGATGCTTGCGCGCGCGTGGCTCAGCAACGCACCAATCCTCCTGCTCGACGAGCCCACCGAAGGATTAGACACAGCGAACGAACGCACCATCGTTGAGCGACTCGCACAGGATCGCGGCGACCGCAGCCTGCTCCTCATCACGCACCGTCTCGCCGGACTCGAACGCATGGACGAAATCGTCGTGATGGATCGCGGCCGCGTGATCGAACGCGGAACACACCTGCATTTGCTCGCCGCGGACGGTTTTTACAAACGCATGGCGGACTATATCGCTTGAGTGCGAAGGTTGGGCTGAACGGGGGGAGTCCAACGCGGCATGGCGGTGGTATCGGGTTTGTTTGCGGGTAATTTTATCGGCGACGGAATCGTGAGCTGACGCTCGCTCCTACGGGGCGGTGGCGGCGGAAGCAGCGGAGGAAGTCGCGCCGAGCGTCGCGGTGGTGTATTTCTTCGCGAGTCGCTGGAAGCGTGGATCGGTGCGCAGCGCCCGGTAGATCGGATTGATGGCGAGGTCGCTGCAGCCGATGGGAGCGGCCGGACAGAGGCTTTCCAGCAGTTGCAGCGCGGGCGCGCTCTGACCGAGCGCGAGATACAGTTGCAGCAGGTTGCTCGCGACATCCGGACTGGATTGATGGCGGCTCAAGTCCTCGAGCGCGGCGAGCCCCTGCGGGCGCAGCGCGGGATCCTGCACCGCCCGATACACCAGCTTTCCGGCTGCGACCTGCTGCTTGTCCACCGCCGTGGCTGGTTTGACGAGATCGAAAGCCGCCAGCATCTTGTCGGACTGGTGCAACTGCTGGTAGGCGTAGGCGAGTTGAAATGCACTGTCCACGTCAGTGGGATTGAGCCGCAGCAGGGCCTCGGCCGCCGTGATCATCTGCACCCAGTCGCCGAGATCCTGAGCGTCGACCGCCAGATTGTTCCAGGCGACGGCGTCGGCGGGATCGAGCATTGTGGCTTCCTGCGTTTGCGCCAGCCCCGGCTTGAGCGGCAGCACGTTGCCGTAAGCGAGATGCGCGCTCGCGTTGCTGGGGTCGAGCGCCAGCGCCTTCTGGAATTCCGCCTTTGCCTTGGCGATGTCGGGCGGATCGGTGCTGGAATCCGCGGTGCCCAGGGCCGCCCACGCGTCGGCATTGCGCGGATCGAGTGCCAAGGCTTTTTGCGCGTGCGCGCGTGCGGTCGGCAGCGTGGTCTTGAGCGGCAAATCGGAGATTACGGTCAGGGCGAGCAGTACGGACGACAGCAGCGCATGCGCGTCGGCGTAGTCGGGATCGAGTACCAGCGCCTGCTCGAAATCCTGGCGCGCGGCTTCGAGGCTCGCGGCGTCATACTTCTCCGCGAGCGCGCGGCCTTTCAGCACCAGCTCGTGGGCCTGGGGATTGCGGGTGCCGCCCGCGGGCAGGTCGGCTTGCGCCAACTTCACCTGCAACGCCGAGGCGATGGCTTGCGAGACCTGGTCCTGCACCTTGAAAATGTCGGCGAATGAATCGTCGTAGTGCTGCGACCACACCTGATAGCCGGTGCGCGCATCCACCAGTTCGGTGGTGATCCGCACTTGATCGCCGTCGCGCGCGATGCTGCCGTGCAGGATATGCGCGACGTTCAGCGCCTTGCCGATGACACGGGCCGATTCGCTGCTGTTGCGGTATCTGGAGGCGGTGTCCCACGCGATCACCCGCAGCGCGGGATTCTGGCCGAGCGCGTCGGTGAGTTCCTCGGTGATGCCGTCGCTGAAGTATTGCTGCTTGGGATCGCCGCTCATGTTCTCAAACGGCAGCACCACCAAGGTGTCGGCGGGCGGGTTGAAGGCGGCGGTCTTGGCGGTCGAGGCGGTTGGGGCCTTGAGGGGAACCGTCACCACGGCAGCGCTCGGGTGCGATTTGATGCTCAGTTGCCAGGCAAGTATGCCGACCGCGGCCACGAGCACCGCGATGATCACGAAGTCGAGCCGGCGCCCGATGCGCCGCCCATGCACGGCCGAGCGTGCTTCTTCCGATTCGGCCGCTTCGGTGCGCCGCACCCCTTCGGGCGTGATCTCAAACGCCCAGGCCACAATAAGGGCGATCGGGAAGAACAGGACGAATACTCCGATCAGCACCTTCAGCACCCAGGGCGGCGCACCAAAGGTCGGCAGCACGATGGCGGCAAGTTGCAACAGCAGCCAAGCCGTCACTGCATAGGCGATCCCCACTCGCCACACGTGGCGGCGCTTGAGTTCGGCGAACAGTTGGCCCATTGGCTGCCCTTTGGTCTTCCTCACCGGGGTGCAAGCCTCTTTTCGGCACCGGCCCCCGATGCGGTTGCCCGATTATAGGCGCATCCATGCCTCGATCGTGACTTGCCTCGGCGCGGACACGAACAGCGCAATCCGATCTTGCCCGGCAGAACGTGGCGCCGGACCGCAGCCGATTCCTTGATCCGGATCAAATCCCGACGGGACCTATGCCGTTACAATGCTCACGATGCATTAAGGGTGTAGCGGTGGAACCCGGCCAACTGGTCGTCGAACTCTCGCGGTGGCAATTCGCCGTCACCGTGCTTTATCACTTCCTGTTCGTGCCTCTCACGATCGGCCTCGCGGTGCTGATTGCCACGATGGAGACGGTTTTCGTCGTCAGCGGACGCGAAATCTTCCGTGACATGGCGAAGTTCTGGGCCAAGCTGTTCACGATCAACTTCGCCCTCGGAGTTGCCACCGGCCTCACGATGGAGTTCCAGTTCGGCACCAACTGGTCCTTCTATTCGCATTTCGTCGGCGACGTGTTCGGTGCACCACTCGCGATCGAGGGCCTGATGGCCTTTTTCCTCGAGTCCACCATGGTGGGGCTAATGCTGTTCGGCTGGGAACGCCTGTCGCGCGGCAAGCATCTGTTCGTCACCTACATGGTCGCGCTGGGCGCGAATCTCTCGGCGCTGTGGATCCTGATCGCGAACGGCTTCATGCAGTCGCCGATGGGTGCGCACCTCGATCCTTTCACGATGCGGATGCAGCTTTCGAGCTTCTCCAATCTCATATTCAGCACCGATGCACAGTCGAAATTCGTGCATACGACGGCGGCGAGCTATGTGCTCGGCGCACTGTTCGTGTGCGCGGTGAGTGCCTTCTATCTGCTGCGCAAGCGGCACGTGGAACTCGCGCGACGCTCCTTTCGCATGGCGTCGGTTTTCGGCGTATTCGCCGCGCTCGCAGTCATCACGCTCGGCGACGCCTCCGGTTTTGTGGATGGCGATGTGCAGCCGCCCAAGATTGCCGCGATGGAGGCAATGTGGCATACGGAAAAGCCGCCGGCCGGGGAGAACCTCATAGCGTTCCCAAGCCAGAGCGCGCAGAAAAACCTGTGGGAACTCAAGTTGCCCTGGCTTGGCGGGATGATGCTCACGCACACCTTCGACACGCCGGTGCCAGGGATCATTGAACTCGAGGATCAGGCGCGCGGGCGGATTCAAAACGGCATCCCGGCGCTGCTTGCGCTGGAGAAGCTGCAAAAAAATCCCGGTGACGCTCAAGCGCTCTCCACCTTCCGTGCGCACGAAAAAGACATCGGCTACGCCTTCCTGCTCCAGCGCTATGCGCCGAACGTCGCCCAGGCCTCACCGGCGCAGGTCGAGACCGCGGCAAAAGACACCATTCCCTCGGTGCCGATCATCTTCTGGACCTTCCACCTGATGGTGTACTTCGGTTTCGCCATGCTGGCCTTTTTCGTGCTCGCGGCGATGTTCTCGCTCATGCGCAACGAATACCGGCGACGGTGGTTCCTGCGCCTTTCGATGGGGATGGTTATCCTGCCCTGGCTCACGGTGGAACTGGGCTGGGTCACCGCCGAGATGGGACGCCAGCCGTGGACGGTGTACGGGATTCTGCCCACTTGGCTCTCGGCTTCGACCCATAGCGTGGCTTACATGGTATTTTCGCTCGCCGGTTTCATCGGTCTGTACACGCTATTCATCGTTATCGAAGTCTATCTGATGCGCCGCGCTATAAAGCAGGGACCGGACCAACCCACGGGCGATGAAGCCGAGCCCGCCCCGGCACTGGTATACGGCGAATGAACATGAGGCGTATACACACGAGGAGAATGACGTCATGAAGCTATCGGAGCTGCTGCGTTATGCGGGCTGGCTTGGCCTTGCATTTCTGGGTCTTGCCGGCGCGGCGGTTTTGAGCGAATGGGCGCCCTGGTATTTCGCCTGGGTGGTCGGCACCGCCATGATTATCCTGATCGCCGCCTTTGCCGGTTATCTCTATGACCGCCAGGCGCGCGATCACGGCGAACACGGGGAAAACCCGAGCGTCGAACCGAGACGGTAGCGATGGAAGCCTACGTCATACTGAAGGTAATCTGGTGGCTGCTGCTCGGCGTGCTGCTCATGGGCATCGGGATCATGATCGGCCAGGACATGGGGGTCGGCACGTCGCTGCGCTATCTCGGACGCACGGATCACGAAAGGCGCGCCGTGCTCACCATGATCGGCCCGCACTGGGAAGGCAACCAGGTCTGGTTCGTGCTCGGCGGAGGCGCGTTGTTCGCCGCCTTTCCTACCGTTTATGCGACGTTGTTCTCCGGGCTCTACATCGTCATGCTCATCCTGCTATGGTCCATGATCCTGCGTCCGCTCGGCTTCGAGTACCGCAGCAAACTCGAATCCGCACGCTGGCGCGGCTGGTGGGACAACGCGCTGTTCATCAGCGGCTTCGTGCCGATGCTCGTCTTCGGCACCGCCGTCGGCAATGCGCTGATGGGCTTTCCGTTCCGGTTCGACGACATGATGCAGTCGTTCTACCCCACCGGCTTCGGTTTTTACAGCCTGTTCAATCCGTTCTCCGTCATCGTCTGCGGATTGATGGCCGTCGCGCTCTCGCTCTATCAGGCCGGCGCGATGGTCTCATTGCGCAGCGAGGGCGTAATTCTCGCGCGCGCAAAACGCATGATGGGCTATGCCGCGGCACTCGCGATCGTGCTATTTACCGTGGGCGGCATCTGGCTCAGCCAGTTAAACGGCTACGCACCGAGCGGGGTGGTCAATCCGGCCATGCCGGCCAGTCCGCTCGCCAGCACGGCGACGATGGCGAAGGGCGTGTGGTTGCATAACTACTTTGCGCATCCAGCACTGTTCATCGTGCCGATTCTGGTGTACGTTGCGCTGCTCTCCGGACTCTTATTCGCTCGCCGCGACCGGCCAAAATGGGCCTGGTGGTCGGGCGCGATTGCGTGGATGGCGACGATCGGCACTGTCGGCGCGGCGATGTTTCCGATGCTCGCGCCCTCCTATGCGGACATCAACCATAGCCTTACCGTGTGGAACGCGACCTCGTCGCTGCGCACCCTGTCCTGGATGCTAGGCTTTACACTGGTTATTCTCCCCTTGATTATTTTCTACACCGGTTGGGCATTTCGCGTCATGCGCGGCAAAATCAAGCCGGAAGACATCGCCGAGCGCGACAAGAAAGGCGAAGAAAGTTACTGACGGAAAACGGGACTCGGCTGGAGAATACTTCCCCGCAGAGAGCGCAGCACTTTTCGCTTCTTCAAGTACCATAGCCGTAATTTCGCCACCGGCCGATCATGTCTCTCTCCACGCTCATCATTGACTTCGACAGCACCTTCGTCGGCGTGGAATCGCTCGACCTACTGGCGGAGATCGCGCTGGCGGCGCATCCCGAACGTGCGGCGCTCACCGCCGAGGTGCAGCGCCTCACGACGCTCGCCATGAACGGCGAGATCGCCTTCGCCGAGGCGCTCTCACGGCGCCTGGGACTGATCGCACCGCAGCGGGAGCACATTGCGATACTCGTAGAGCAACTCCACGCAAGCATCTCACCCTCCTTCCGGCGCAACCGGGCGTTTCTTGTGGAGCATGCGGAAAAATTTTGGATCGTGAGCGCGGGCTTTCACGAATACATCGATCCAGTCGTTGCGGAATTCGGCCTGCGCCGAGCGCAGGTACTCGCCAACCGCTTCCGTTTCGAGGGCGATGCGATCACGGGTTTCGATTTGGACAATCCGCTTGCCGCCGACGGCGGCAAGGTAATAGCTGTGGCTGTGCTTGGTCTCGCGAAACCGATCGTCGCCATCGGCGACGGCATGAGCGATTACGAACTGTTCGAGGCCGGTGTCGCCGATCATTTCTTCGCCTATACCGAAAACGTGCGCCGCGAAAGACTCGTTGCGGTAGCGCCGCAAACAGCCGCCAGTCTGGATGAAGTATTCTCCGTAATGAAGATTGTCCAACCGGAAACACCATGAACGCATTGCTCCTCGAAGGCATTCATCCCATAGCGGCCGAACGGCTCGAAGCGGCGGGTTATGTCGCCCGGCGCGAGGAGAAAAGTCCGGAGCCGCAAACGCTCGCCAGATCGCTCGCAGAAGTCACTTTGTTGGGTATTCGTTCCAAGACGCAGATTACGGCCGAGCTGCTCGATTGCGCGTCGCGGCTGCTCGCGCTCGGCGCCTTCTGCATCGGCACCAACCAGATCGATCTCGCCGCCTGCACGCGGCGCGGCGTCGCGGTATTCAACGCGCCGTTCAGCAATACCCGTTCGGTGGCCGAACTTGCGCTCGCCGAAATCATCCTGCTGTTGCGGAACCTCCCCGACAAGATGTATGCCATGCACGAGGGACGCTGGGACAAGTCCGCTGCGCACAGCCACGAAGTGCGAGGCAAGACGCTCGGCATCGTCGGCTACGGCAAAATCGGCATGCAGCTCTCGGTGCTCGCCGAAGCGCTCGGCATGCGGGTGCTGTATTTTGATCTCGCCGAGCGCCTCGCGATCGGCAACGCCGTGCGCGCACCCTCGCTCGACGCATTGCTGGCGAACGCCGATGTCGTGAGCCTGCACGTGGATGGACGCACTTCCAACCGCGGACTCATGGACGCCGCCGCCATCGCGCGCATGAAGCCAGGCGCAATCCTCCTCAATCTCAGCCGCGGCTATGTCGTGGATCCCACGGCGCTTGCATCCGCACTCTCGGCGGGGCATTTGGGCGGCGCCGCACTCGACGTCTATCCCGAGGAGCCGGGAGCGAAACAGGCCGCCTTCGCGACGCCGCTCGCAAACGCGGACAACGTGATCCTCACGCCGCACATCGGCGGCAGCACCGAGGAAGCGCAACTCGACATTGCTCAATATGTCGCCGCGCGCCTTGCAGATTACCTTGCCAACGGCGCCACCATCGGCAGCGTGAACCTGCCGGAGATCGCGGCGCCGCGGCCGGCGGGAACCCACCGCATCACGCATCTACACGAGAACATGCCGGGCCGGCTGGCGGCCATAAACCACGTGCTCGCCGAACACGGCCTGAACATCGCCGGCCAGCATCTCGGCACGACTAGCACGGTGGGTTACGCACTCACCGACGTCGAAGGAGCGCTGAACGAGAAGGTGATCGTCAACCTCGCCGCCATCCCGCACACGCTGCGTACACGCCTCATCGATCCGCTTGCCTGAGGTTCGCGGACCCGAAAGCGACTGGTACGTTTCCGCGATTATGCTAGCGTAACTTCAGCCGGCGGACATGATTCAGGAAAGATGGCCAAGGAAGACAAAGGCGATCCGCGCACGGACGTCGAAAAACAGGAATCCGAATCGCCCAAGACCGATGCGGACGATACATCGCGCAGGGGGCTGCCGATCGTCATGCTGGCGACGCTCGGCGTCGTTTTCGGGGACATCGGGACCAGTCCGATTTATGCGCTGCGCACCTGCTTCGGCAGCAACTACGCCATTTCGCCCACGCCCGGAAATATCTACGGCATTCTGTCGCTGATTCTGTGGGCACTCGTCATCGTCGTGTCCCTGAAGTATGTCATCTTCATGCTACAGGCGGACAACAATGGAGAAGGCGGCACCTTCGCGCTGCTCGCGCTGATCGGACCGTGGAGCAAGCTCGACAAACCCCGCCGACGGCTGCTGATCCTGTTCGGCCTGTTCGGCGCGTCGCTCCTCTACGGCGACATGATGATTACGCCTTCGATTTCGATCCTGAGCGCCGTGGAAGGCGTCAAGGTGGCCGATTCCCACTTCCAGCCTTACGTCATACCCGCGACGATCGTGATCCTCGTTTTGCTCTTCGCCTTCCAAAGCCGCGGCACCGCTCGTGTAGGCAGGGTGTTCGGTCCGGTCATGCTGTTCTGGTTCGGGTTCATCGCGGCACTCGGTATCAAGGGTATCGTGCACGAACCGCACATTCTCGCGGCCGCGAATCCCGCTTACGCTGTCGAGTTTTTCGTACACAACCACGTCGCCGGATTTCTCGTGCTTTCGGCCGTCATCCTGGCGATCACAGGCGTGGAGGCGCTGTATGCGGATCTGGGCCACTTCGGGCGGCCGCCGATCCGGATCACCTGGTTCGCGTTCGTTCTACCCGCCGTTCTGCTGAATTACTTCGGCCAGGGTGCGTTGCTGCTCGGGGGTGCCTCGACGAAGCAGCCGTTTTTCCATCTCGCGCCCGGATGGCTGCTCTATCCGCTCGTCGCGATAGCCACCGCCGCCACCATCATCGCCTCGCAGGCAACGATTACCGGCGCCTTTTCGCTCACGCGCCAGGCCGTGCAGCTCGGACAGATGCCGCGGGTCAAGGTGCTCCAGACTTCGACCGAAACCCAGGGCCAGATTTATGTTCCCGCTATCAACTGGGTGCTGATGATCGCGACGATCGGCCTCGTTCTCTTGTTCCGCTCCTCGAACAATCTCGCTGCGGCCTACGGCGTCGCCATCAACGCCACCATGGTCGTTACCACCGTTCTCGCCTACAACGTGGCGCGCGAACACGGTGGTTGGAGCCGGCTCCAGGCCATCCCGTTTCTGGTCCTCTTCCTCGTCGTCGATCTCGCCTTCCTGAGCGCGAACATGACCAAGGTGCCGGAAGGCGGCTGGTTTTCTCTGAGTGTCGGCGTACTCTTCTGCGGCCTGATGTGGACCTGGCGCCGCGGCAGCCAGTTACAGGCCGCGCAAGTCGAAAAGGACGCGGTGTCGATGAACAAGCTCTTGAAGGAAATCAAGGAAACGAAACCGGCGCGCGTAGCCGGCACGGCGATCTTCGTTACCCGCCACATCAAGTCGAGCCCGCCGGCGCTCCGACACCAACTGCAGCGCATCAAGACCCTGCACAAGCAGGTGATCCTGCTCAGCGTGCTGACCGAGAACAAGCCGCGGGTCACGCGCGAAGAGCGGATAGAGGCAAAGGCATTCGAGGAGGGCATCTGGCGGATCGTGCTGCACTACGGCTTCATGCAGGAGCCGAACATTCCTTCCGACTTGAAGAACCTCGACGTTCCCAAGCTCGACCTCGATCCCGATGACACGACCTACTTCATCGGACGCACGACGCTCTTGCCGTCGAGGAAAATCCACAATCCGCTGCTCTGGCGGGACCGGTTGTTTGCTTTCATGTCACGGAACTCGATGAACGAATCCGCCTTTTATCGCATCCCGGCGGATCAGGTCGTGGAGATCGGCCTGCAGGTGCGGCTGTAAGTTTGCCGGTAATGCAGAGCCCGGAACCGGGTCTCGGATATTTAGCAAACCCCAGAATAAATCAGAGCTTCCTTAGAACCAGCCGAGGACCGTGTCGCGTATCCAGGGCCAAAAGCCGCCCTTCGGTACTGCATTGAGCGTAATCAGAGGCGCGTGGGCCACGGTTTTCCCATCGTAGGAAACGGTCACTTCGCCGATCGTCTGACTGGCGGCGACCGGCGCCTGCACGTGCTTGTTGATCTGAGTATCCACTTTCAGATCCGGGAATTGGCCGTTCGCAACGGTGACATAAAGCGGCGCGGCAAGACCCGCGTCTACATACTTGTCCGCACCCTTCCAGACCCGCAGTTTCGCGAGCGAGGTCCGGGCTTCATCAAGCTTGTGCGTCTGAAAGAAACGGAAACCATAGTCGAGCAGCGACTCGCTGACCTTGGCCAGATGACGGTAATTGGCCATGTTGTCGGTCTTGGAAACCGCGGGCACGCCCATCACCACCGCGATCATGCGTCGATCGCCGCGCTTGACCGAGGCGACGAGGCAATAACCCGCATCCGCGGTGTAGCCGGTCTTCAACCCGTCCGCGCCGGAATCCAGCCACAACAGCTTGTTCCAGTTGGTCTGGTGGATATTGTTCCAGGTGAAGTCCTTTTGCGCGAAATAGT
>JBOIBN010000031.1:0-29816 GCA_050739575.1 Gammaproteobacteria bacterium | reverse complement strand
TCTTGGCACGCGCCGCGACGGCGCGCCCGAGCGTACCGTAGCCCACGACGGCGAGCGTCTTGCCCGCAAGTTCGCGTACCGGAAGATCGAGCAGGGTAAACATGCCGCTCTGCGCCCAGGCTCCGTTCAGCAGCCGCTCGCGATAGTCCACGAGATGCGTGGTGAGCGCGAGCAGGAGCGCGAAAACGTGCTGCACTACCGAATCCGTGCAATAGTCGCGGATGTTGGCGACGGCGACGTTTGTCGCACCCGCCGCGGCGAGGTCCACGTTATCCGTACCGGTCGCGGCGAGACAGACGATACGCGGGCGTGCATGCGTAAAAGCGTCGGCATCGAGGCGTGTCTTGTTGAGCACGATCGCATCGGCGCCCTGCATGTGCGCCCGCAATTCCTCGGGGCGGGTCACGGGCCAGGCCTTGAACGTTTCGGCCTGCGAAACGATGGGCGCAAGGTCGAGGTCGTCCCGATCCACGGTAGCGAGATCCAGAAAGGCCAGGCGGCGAAAACGCATGCTTTGCTCGGCTCGGTTCCGCGTCAGTATATTTGAAGATCGGAACCCGGGAAGAGAGGACCAACCACAGAGCACACGGAGCTCAGACAGGAATTTCTTGGCTTTATTTATTGCATTTCTCCGTGTACTTCGTGCTCTCTGTGGTGAATCTTTCCTGATCTGAGCCTTGAAACCGCGCGGGGCCTCCCCTTCTTTACCCTTTACTCCTCTCGTTCGCCGAGTTGCTTGGCGACGAACGCGGTGGAAGACATCGCGACCGCGCCGCCGAGGAGCACGGCGATCACCGGGGGCGCACCGGCCAGAAATGCAAGAGCGAGCGCCGCAAGCACGAGGCTCACCACCACCTGAATGCCACCGAGCAGGAACACCTCGCGACGCATCGCGATCAGGCGCGGCAGCGAGAATTCCAGGCCCAGTGAGAACAGGAGGAAGACGATTTCGAACTCGGCGAGCCCCAGGGTTGTCGCGGCGTTGTGAACCCAGTCGAGCAAATGCGGACCGACAATGACGCCGGTAAGGAGGTAACCGAGCGCGGCGGGCAGGCGCAAGCCGCGAAGAATCCATACCGCGGCGCCCGTAATCGCAAGCAGAATCAGTACGCTGGCAAGACCCTCGTACGCCACGTTTTACTTCTCCCGGAAAAGGCGTTCCTCCCGGTTAGGGGAACCCTGAATGTCGTCCCTGACATTTACAGACGGCAAGTCGGGCGCATGTCCGGACTTGCCTCACGTCGAATCAAGTACTTAGGTGTCCGATTCGTGGCGTTGCGTCCATGCACCACATGGAAATTCCGAATAAATCAGACGTTCCCTAGCTTATACTGTCATCAAGGCCTTTCCGCCACGGGGCATGCATTTGAATCCGCCCGCCGGGTTGCCGCATATTCAGCGCCCGTAAATTCATATGCGTATTGTGAATCCTTTTGCGAAGCCCAAGGGCCTGGCGGCGGCAAATCCACGGCTGATCGAACGGCGGCGCTTGAACAGGCTCTCGTTCCTCGCGCTCGGCGTCGTTTTCGGCGACATCGGCACCAGCCCGCTTTATGCTCTGCGCCAAGCGTTCGTCGCCATCGGTCATCCGCCGGACGTCGCCGATGTGCTCGGCGTGCTCTCGCTGATCATCTGGGCGTTGATCCTCGTCATCTGCTTCAAGTACCAGACCTTCGTGTTGCGAGCGGACAACCGCGGCGACGGCGGCATTATCGCCTTGATGGCGCTGCTTCGGCACCGGAACAAGCCGGGTGCGGAACGAATGCCCGTGGGGGCGCAACGCCGCCGGCGGATATTCGCGACCGGCGCTTGGGTGGCGGTGATCGGCACCTTCGGCGCCTCGCTCCTTTATGGCGATGGCATGATCACGCCGGCCATCACCGTGCTCTCGGCCGTCGAGGGCCTGCATGTCGCGATTCCGAGCCTGGGCAGTCTCGTCATTCCGATTACCTGCGTGATCCTGTTCTTTCTGTTCTGGTTTCAACGCCGCGGCACGGCGGGAGTTGCCAAATGGTTCGCGCCGGTGATGGTTGTCTGGTTTCTGATGCTGGCCGGCCTCGGGTTGGCTTCCTTCGTAAGAGCGCCGGTAGTGTTTACCGCCTTCAATCCGGAGTACGCGGTGAACTTTTTTCTTGTACATTGGGCGCTCGGCTTCGTCGTGCTCGGCTCGGTGTTCCTTGTCGTCACCGGCGGTGAGGTGCTCTACGCCGACCTGGGTCATTTTGGCGCAAAGCCGATTCGCATAGCCTGGTTTGCGTTGGTTTTGCCGGCGCTGCTGATGAACTATCTGGGCCAGGGCGCGTTCGTGCTGCGCCATCCCAAGGCGGCAGGCGATGCCTTTTTCGGACTCGCGCCGGCGTTCGCCGGCGCCATTCCCCTTTACATTCTCATTGCGCTCGCGACAGCGGCAGCCATCATCGCTTCACAGGCAGTCATTTCCGGGGCTTTCTCGCTCATGGGTCAGGCAATCAGGCTCAACATCAGTCCGCGGGTCCGGGTGGAGCGAACCTCGCGCACGGAGCGCGGCCAGCTTTACATTCCCTCGCTCAATACGATCCTGATGATCGCCTGCATCCTGCTCGTGATCGCCTTCCGCAGCTCGAGCAATCTTGCCGGAGCGTACGGTGTCGCCATCAGCACCGACATGTTGATTACCACGCTGCTGCTGTTTCTCGTCATGCGCAGACTCTGGCACTGGCCGCTGCTCGGAGCGGCGCTCCTCACCGCTTTGTTTCTTTCCATGGACATCCCGTTCTGGGGCGCCAATTTGCTCAAGATCGCCGAGGGCGGTTGGGTGCCTCTCGTGGTCGCGCTCATGGCCTTCACCGTGATGCGCATCTGGACCAACAATCGGGAGCGACTGATAGCCACGCTGCGTTCGCGCACGGAAACGCTGGCGAGCTTTCTCGATCGGCTCGGGCGCAACATGCCGCACCGGGTTCCCGGCACTGGAGTGTTTCTCGCTTCGCCAGGGCTCGGCGTTCCGCCCATGCTCAACTACCACCTGCGGCATAACCAGGCGCTGCATGAACAGGTGCTGCTGCTTTCGGTGATCACCACCGATGCGCCGAGCGTGATGCCGTCGCGGCGGATCGAAGTAACTCCGCTCGGGTATGGTTTTTATCGGGTCAGTCTCTACTACGGATTCAAGCAGGAACAACGCGTGCTTGCGAGCCTGAGACATGCCGCCAACCGAAAATTGCTCACGTTGGATCCGGAACGGATGACCTTTTATTTCGGACGTGAAACCCTGTTGCCGGCGCCGTATGGGGGACCGCTACTCGGGCTGCGCCGCTGGCTGACCCACCATTGGCGGGCGTGGCGGAAGTTGCCGGAACCAGTGCTTCGCGGGCCGGCCAAGGTGGGTTTACGCCAGGCGATTTCCGAGCGCATCTTCGTGCTGATGCATCGCAATGTCCTGCGCGCAACGGACTTCTTCAGCATTCCCGACGAATATACGGTAGAACTCGGAATGCGGTTGCATACGACGACGCTTGCGCATGCAAACGACGCGACGCGGATGGATGAAAAGGCGGATCAGAAGGAATCCGAGCACAACATCATCACCTGAGTCGGCGACGCCCGGGGATTCGCATCGGGGAACCGGGGCGGTAAAATGATTTGTAACCGGCTAATCCGGAAATCTTCCAACGGAAGGAGTTTGCCCGTGCAATACCGCCGTCTCGGCCGCAGCGGCCTGAAACTTTCCGCGCTTTCCTTTGGCTCCTGGGTTACGTTCTCGAACCAGGTGGACAGCAAACTCGCAGAAACGATGTTGACTCTTGCCTATGAGGCGGGCATCAACTTCTTCGACAATTCCGAGGCGTATGCGCACGGACGTTCCGAGGAATTGATGGGCGAGGCGCTCAAGCGTCTTGGCTTCGAACGCGATACCTGGTGCGTATCGTCCAAGGTGTTCTTCGGTCGGGTGCGCGATGCGCGTCCGACGCAGCGCGGGCTTGCGCGCAAGCACCTGGTGGAAGCCTGCCACGCGGCCTTGCGGCGCCTTCAGGTGGACTATCTCGATCTGTATTTCTGCCACCGTCCCGATCCAGAGACGCCGATCGAAGAAGTGGTGCGGACGATGAACAATCTCATCCGCGAGGGCAAAGTGCTTTACTGGGGCACTTCCGAGTGGAGCGCGGGGGAGATCGGCGCGCCTGGGCCTGTGCGGAGCGCCTAGGACTCGAACCGCCCGCGATGGAGCAACCCCAATATAACCTGTTTCATCGCCGGCGCGTGGAAGTCGAGTATGCGCCGCTGTTTCGTGAACTCGGCATCGGTACCACGATATGGTCGCCGCTTTCCTCGGGCATATTGAGCGGCAAGTACAGTGGAGGCATTCCCGAAGAATCCCGCTTCAACGTGAAGGGCTACGAATGGCTGCGCGACATGATCCATAGCGAGCGCGGGCGAAAGCGCATCGAGACTGCATCGAAAGTCGCCGATGTCGCACGGGAACTCGGTGCCACGCTGGCGCAGCTCGCGCTCGCCTGGTGCCTGCATAATCCCAATGTATCCACTGTAATTCTCGGGGCGTCCAAATTGGAGCAATTGAAGGAAAACATCGGCGCCTTGGACGTTTATGCGCGCCTCGATGAGTCGGCCGTCATCCGGCTCGAAGAGTTTACGCAGGCGGTCGCCGATTGAGTGAGACACTTATGCCTTCGAAATTCCGCCCACAAGTTTTAACATTGACGACCATTGCCGGCATGGTACTTACAGGTGTGGCGGCATCGGCTGCAACAGTCTCGAATGCGTCAGTAACGTATTCGCCGCCGGATATGACCGACATCAGCGCGGCGCAATTAAAGAAATACTATGCTTGGCGCGACAGGATGGACTGGCTGCTCGCGCCGATACATTCGCGCGCCGAACTCGATGCCTACCTGAAGACCACGGCCGGTTCCGGCTCTCCGCTGGATGTGTTGGCGCCCGATGCGCGCCGGCGATTCCTCGCAAGCCTGCAGTTTGGCCGCGGCGGGCTGGCAGGATTCAGCACCGCGGATCTTCAGTACCTCTCGGCCGAGCAGGTTTACCAGATCTTAAGCCTCTTTGGGCAGCAGGGGTACACACCGGATATCGCCGGCAACCTGACCCGGACAGCTTCTCCCAGGACACGGTCGCAGCCCGTAAAGCCTTCGACCGTGCAAAAGCGGTTCGACGTTTACTGGGATTTCATCCGGCAAGTCGGTGCAGAGTCCAGTGCAGAAGAAGCATCCCCGGCGGGACGTGAGTACGAAAAGTTGTTTGCCTCCGATCAGAAGGAGGACAAAATCCGTTCCTACGACGAGAGTGACGTGAGATTGCTGCTGCGCGCGGCGGGCATGGCGGCTTTCGCTACGCGGGAGGCCGAATACAGCCGGGATATGGTCCTTGACCTGAACGAACTGGAGCGTCGCCACGCCGCTGTCTTACCCGATTACCGGCAAACGTATGAGGCTTTGATCAATACGAGGCTGTTCGCCGCGGCGCAGAAATTCTACGCGGCGCATCCTTCGGCAGCCCGGACGCCCCCGCCCGATTATCTTGACGAAGCGGGCGTCGTCGAACCGGGCACGCCGACCGTTTTGATGGTCAGCACGACCCAGCGCGAAGTAATCCGCAGACCCGTCGCTCTCGATGCGTCCGCCCAAGTCGTGATTCTGACCGATCCGCAATGCCACTTCTGCGCCTATTTTCTGGACGCCCTTCAATCGCGTCCGCAACTGCGCCGGCTTCTCGAAGAACACGCCCTATGGATTACTCCACCGAGTGGTGTACTCGATTTCGATACTCTGCAACAGTGGGACCGTGCCCACCCCGCCGAGCGCATAGACATCATGTACCGGCTACAGGAGTGGCCGATGGTTAAAGATCTTGCGGCGCCCACGTTTTACTTTCTGCAGAATGGTTCGCTGGTCACCACCGTGGTCGGCTGGCCGAGAAACGGTAACTTTGAAAAACTTCAGGCCGCATTGAAGAAGATCGGGCTGCTGTAGCAAACGCACCGGAATGAGACCGCACGGGCGCGGGCGTTCCAGACAGTGCTTTTAATGTCGGTAACGGCTGCGGCTTTATGCCGATCTCCAGTACACGAGCGCTCGGCAAAGTGCTCTACCCCACCGCTGGAATCGGCTCGTGATTGCGCACGCAGGCATCGGAACGGGATTGGACGTTCACTCCGCCACGCCGCGAACGAATCAACTTGCGGGCGTGAAGTTCACGATCGTCACGGGGTAGGCGGCTCCTTGCCGATGGTGGCGGAAAACGCCTGTGCTTCGTCAATCGGAATCTTGATGTAGCGCATTGCGTTGGCTTCGGCCGGCGGCAGTTCTCCCGCGCAGATGTTGATCTGCACTGCGGGGACGATCAGGGCGGGCAGGCCGAGTGTTTTGTCGCGTTCGGTCCGCAGCTTGATGAATTCGTCTTTGGTGCGCGCACCGCCCACGTGGATGTTGTCGCGCTTTTCAGCGCCGACCGTGGTTTCGTTGCGTCGTTCGCGCCCGCCGGGGCCGTAGTCGTGCAGCACGAATAAGCGCGTCGCTTCGTGAAGCTCGAACAGGCGCTGGATCGAGCGGTACAAGGTTTCGGCGCTGCCGCCGGGAAAATCGCAACGGGCGGTACCGCTGTCGGGCATGAACAGGCTGTCGCCGACGAAGGCGGCATCGCCGATGAGATAGGTCAGATGATCGGGCGTATGGCCGGGAGTGGCAATGGCCCGGGCTTCGATATTACCTACCCGGAAGGTCTCGCCATCTTCGAACAGATGGTCGAATTGCGAACCGTCGGGCAGGAAGCCGCGTTCCAGGTTGTACACGGCACGAAAATGTTTTTGCACGTCGCGAATACCGGCTCCGATGCCGCTCGTGCCGCTCAGGGTTCGTTTGATGTAGGCACCCGCCGTGACGTGATCCGCATGGGCATGTGTTTCCAGCACCCACTCCGTTTCAAGGTCGTTCTCGCGTATGAACCGAATGATCTGGTCGGCGTAATGGACGGAGGTGCGCCCTGATGTGGCTTCGTAATGCAGGACACTGTCTATGACGGCCGCCCGGCGGGAGCCGGCATCCCACACGACATGGGAAAATGTCGAGGTGTCCGGATGCAGAAAAGCCTTGACCTGAGGACTTTGCGCCATGCTGAACGGTATCAATTATGGACTGGGGATCAATATATGAGGGAAATCCAAACCGGTCAAGTAGAATACGGCATTGGATGCCTTGTTACGTCGTCTCCTTGCGGAGAAACAATCTATGCCGGCACCGGACATGGATGTTAACTTAGCCGATCCGAAGACGATCGGGATGTCGGCACTATTGCCCGATTAGTACCGCAGGGGGCGTAACGGATCATGATTTACGCGGCGTTTGGCGCGCTTCTGGTTGGCATCAGCCTGGGCCTGCTCGGTTCGGGCGGTTCGATCCTGACCGTACCGGTGCTGGTGTACCTGTTGCATCAACCGGCCAAACAAGCCATCACGGGTTCACTCCTCATCGTCGGCGCGATTTCACTTATCGGCGCTACGCGCTATGCCCTGCAGCGATTGGTGAGTTGGCGACACGTGTTGCTGTTCGGTGCGCCGGGCGTGATCGCGACCTACGGCGGTGCCTGGGTTTCACAGTTTGTTGCGGGCATTGTGCAACTGGTAGTGTTTGCGGCGATTATGGGCCTCGCGGCCTGGGCCATGTTGCGACCGGCGGGATTGCAGGGGGAAGAGCATAGCGAACATGCCCTGCCGTGGTTGCTGGCGGCAGGCGTCGGCGTCGGACTGGTGACCGGCTTCATAGGGGTAGGCGGCGGCTTCCTGCTGGTTCCGGCACTTGTGCTGTTGGGGGGGCTCGACATGCATCGGGCGGTGGCGACGAGCCTCACCGTGATCGTACTCAATTCCGCCAGTGGTTTTTATAAACAGCACGCGCTGCTTTCCGGGATCGGGCAGACGCTCGACTGGCGCATCATCGGGCTGTTCGTTCTCATCGGCGGTCTCGGCAGTCTGGCAGGCAGCGCCGCCGCCGGGCGCATTCCGCACAGGCATCTGCGCCGAGTTTTCGGTGTTTTCCTGATTCTTATGTGCGGCTTCATTCTCTGGCGCAGCATTCCCGTACTGTTGCATCATGCAGGCGCCCTCAACGTCTGATGCATAACGAAGCCTGCTAATCGGTACCGAGTTCTTCGATTCGGAAAGAACTCAGAAAGAGAAGGGGCCGCACTGCGGCCCCTTGAGTTTTGCGGGTAGAGAGTTTTCCGTTAGCCACCGCTGCCGCAGGTTTTATCTGCGGGGCAGGGCGGGTAATTCGGTTGCGGCGGGTAAGCCGGCGACCATGACGGTTGTTTCGGCAACTCGATCGGATGGGCTTTGATTTTCTGCATCAGCACCTGTACCGCGGTTTCGAGCTGCGGATCCTGGCCCGACATAACCTGTCCGGGCAGGTTGTCCACCCTGATATCGGGCGTGACGCCGATGTTCTCGACTATCCACTGAGACTTGTTGTCGTACATGGATTCCTCGGGGATGCTGATGTAGCCACCGTCCATGAGCGGCCACATGCCGCGGATGCCGCGCACGCCGCCCCAGGTGCGGGTGCCGATCACCGGGCCGAGGCCAAGGTGCTTGAACTTCCACGGGAAGATGTCGCCGTCGGAGGCCGAGTAGTGGTTGATGAGCACGGCCTTGTAGCCGATGGCGATAGAGTTCTGCGGAGCATGCCCATCCTCACGGCCGGCAAACTGGGCGATCAACTTGCGGCTCAGCCGCTCGATGACGACCGGGTCGATGAAGCCGCCGCCGTTGAAGCGGTCGTCGATGATCAGGCCCGGTTTGATCAACTGCGGGTAGAACTGACGGATGAACTGGTCCATCCCGACCTGTTCCATGTCGCTCAGGTAGATGTAGCCGATCTTGCCGTCCGAGAGCTTGTTCACACGCTCGCGGTTCTGCTCGATCCAGGCATGTTCCCACAGCGGCAGCGCGTTTGCGATCGGCGTCACCCGCACCGTCCAGGACCCGCTTCCGGCTGGATTGTCGGCCAGCGTGAGCGTGACGGTCGTGCCGAGCGTATTGACCAGGTACTCGTACGGGTTGGTCGGTGCCTTGAGCTGGCGTCCGTTGATGGCGAGCACATAGTCGCCTGCGGCCGCCTTGATGCCCGGTTGCGCGAGCGGGGCGGTATAGCCGTCTATGGTGTTGTCGCCCTGGTAGATGCGGGCAAGCTGGTAGCGTCCGGATTTCTGGTCGAGCGCGAAGTCGGCGCCGAGTTCGCCGGTTGCAACGTACTTGGGCGCATTGGGCAGATCGCCGCCGCCGACGTAGGTATGACTGTTCTGAAGCGACGAATTCATCTCGCCGATGAGATAGTTCAGGTCCTCGCGGCAGGTCACGAGCGGCAGCAGCGCCGCGTAGCGCTTGCCGATCGCGGTCCAGTCCTTGCCGTTCATGTTCGGATTGATGAAGAAGTTGCGGTACAGGCGCCACGCCTGCCAGTACATCTCCTTCCATTCGGCGACCGGATCCACCTGCATCTGCATGTGCGAGAGATCGAGCTGGTCGCCATTTCCGTCGCTCATGTCCGCCGGGCGCACAAACCAGTTGTTGCCCGATGAGTAAAGCAGGGATTTCCCGTCGGCGGATATCATGAAACCCGTTGCGCCGGTCACCAACTGCTTGCCCTGGCGATTCTTCATGTCGTAGGCCATGAGCGCCGGTTGTTCGCCGGGCAGCGGCTTGCCAAGCACGGGATTGGGCTGGGCCGCATAGAAAATGACGCCGCCGCTTTCGCCAAGCTGGGAAATCTCGGCCGGAGCCACCGGAACCGGCACGGCTCGTTCGGCAAGACCCTTGAAGTCAATCTGAATCTTGACCGGTCCCTTAGCCTTTTTGGCGGACTTGCCCGCCGCTCCGGCGCTGGTCGCCGGCGTTGCGCTCACGGCGCTCGCCTGTTCGGGGGCGAAAGGCGAGGGCGTGCTGGCCTGAAGCGTCGTCACGTAGATGCCGTCCACGTCGAGATCGGCGAAGTTGAACTCCGCGTTCGAGAAGGTCGGGTTCTGATGGCGGGCGGAAACGAAGTACAGATACTTTCCGTCGCTCGAGAAAGTCGGATCGGAATCGTTGAACCAGCCGCTGGTGACCTGGTGCGTCTGATGCGTGTCCATGCTGTAAATGTAAAGTGCTCGCATCAAATTGGGTTGCGTCTGGGAATAGGTGAGCCAATCCGAATCGGGCGAGAAGGAGAAGTCCATCATCTCGGCCCATTTGTCCTGCGCCACCTTCCAAGCCTGCTTGCTCGCGACGTTGACCAGCCACAACGTCTTCGAACTGTCGGAGAAGGCGAGCCATTTGCCGTCCGGCGACCATTGCGGGCCATAGTAGCTACGGTCGTTGGTCGTGGTGAGCGGCGTCTCGCTGCCCGAACCGTTCGCGGGTCGAATCGCGATTTCGCTCTCACCGCTTGCGTCGGTGACATAGGCGATGGTTTTGCCATCGGGACTCCAGGCAGGGAATTGTTCGCGTGCGTTGCTGGTCTGGGTGATGTCCATGGTGTCGCCGTGCTTGACGGGCACCGTGAAGATATCGCCGCGGGCACCGAATACCGCGAGTTTCCCATTCGGTGCGATGCCGGCTGAACGGATCATCTGGCTCGCGTCGTACCAGTAGGGCTGCGTGCGCAGACCATCGTTCGGTACTGTTACCTTCACCTCGGTCAGTTGTTCGGAGGGAAGTTTGAGCACGTAGAGTTTGCCCTCGTCGGCGAACACGATGCCGTTGTCGCCAAGGCTCGGCCAGTCTATGTCGTAGTCCTTGAAGTGCGTGACCTGTTGGAATTTCTGGGTCTTGAGCGAGTAGCTCCAGATATTCATCGTCTGATTGGGGCCTTCGTCGGAAGCGTAGTAAATGGTGTCGCCGTACCACATCGGATCGACGTCGGTGCCCTTCCAGTGCGTGATCTGCTGTATCTTCTTGCTCTTGAAGTCGTAAATCCACACGTCCTGCGCAAGCCCGCCGTAATAATGCTTCCAGGTGCGGAAGTTGCGGAAGATGCGGTTATAGGCAATTTTCGTGCCGTCGGCGTTGTAGGAAAGTTCGCCGCCCTTGGGCAGCGGGAGCGCCGTTGGCAGGCCACCGTCAACGGGCACCGTGAACAGACGCCCGAACCAGGAGTTGAAGGTGTCGCGACGGCTCAGGAACACGATGCTCTTGCTGTCCGGAGTCCAGGTCACGACCATGTTGTTCGGCCCCCAGCGCAGCGGCGCCTGCGGCGTCACGTCGGACATGTAGGTGAGCCTGCGCACGTCGCCGCCGGCGGCGGGCATGACGTAAACGTCGGTCTGGCCCGCGTACTCTCCGGTGAAGGCGATCCACTGGCCGTCGGGCGAGAAGCGCGGCATCTGATCGTAGCCTGGGTCGGCCGTGAGGCGCGTGGCCGCACCGCCGCCGATGCCGACTTTCCAAAGATTGCCGCCGGCCTCGAATACGATCGTGTTGCCGTGCAGGGTGGGAAAACGCATAAGGGCCGGCTGCGCGGCCACAGCCGTGGATGCCGCGGCCAACATCGTGGCGAGTAGAGGAACTACGGCGAAAACGGCGAGCCCGCGGGCTCGGGAACGAATTGGCATGATGGAGACTCCTAGGGTCGAATTGATTGCCCGTCAGTGCCCGGCGGGACTGCAAACCTGAAACACGTCACTTTGTATAATGTAGTCTTTTTTCACCCTTTTCGGCAAACACAGGTGGATTCCATGCATAAAGCGCTTATAGGTCTTTTCGCCCTCGGACTCGTGGCCGCGGCTCCTCTTGCCCAGGCCTCTGGAACCGGCAAGGTGGGGGTCGTTGACGCCGATTCGATCCTTGCCCAGAGCGACGCCGGCAAGACGGCGGCGGCGAAGCTCAAGTCCATCGGCGATCAGCACAGCAGCGAGCTGCAGAAGAAGCAGGATGCGTTGCAGAAGGAGCACGACACAATCCAGAAGAATGCGAGCGTCGAGACCCAGGCCGCGCAGGACGCGGCGCAGCAGAAGTTCCAGACCGAGGTACAGGCATTCCAGCAGGAAGTGCAGCAAAGCCAGCAGGATTTCCAGAAGCAGCGGCAAGCCTTGTTGGCACCCCTGCAGGCCAAGCTCTATGACGTGATCCAGAGCTATGCCAAAAGCAACGGCTATGACCTGATCCTCGACAAGGGCGCGGCCATCTACAACAACGACAGCATGGATGTCACAGCCGCCATCCTCAAGGACTTCAATGCGGCCGAGGCACAGCCCTCCAAGCCTTCGTCTCATTAGTCGGGACCGGCGGGGTCTGAGTCCGGCCGGTCCGCTGCCGACGATGGTGTCCATCGCGGCAGCCCTGCTGCTGTTTGCCGCTTCCGCGATCGCGTCGCCGCCGGCTCCGGTCGGCGACGCGATCGCGATGCTCCATGTCGGGCAGGCAAAATTGATCGCCTCCTGGCGTTATCAGGAGACGATCACCGACGCCGGCGGGAGCGTGCGTCTCGGCCACGATCCGGATCGCTCCGAAGGCTCACGCTGGCGGGTGCTCGCGGTGAACGGCAAGAAACCCGATGCCGCCGACGAGAAACGTTTTGCGGAACAGGCGGCGCAGGCGGTACGTGCCGGTGCCGGTACACTTTCGGCAACCAGCGATTGGCTCGCAACGAGTAAATACGATCTGGTGGATACGACCACAACCACGCTGGTGTATCAGTTGCGGCCGCGGCCCGGCAAGCAGGATTCGAGCGCCGAGGCGAACCTGTTGCGTCATCTTGCGGGGCGTCTGGTCATCGGACGCGACGATCACCGACCGCTCACGCTAAGCCTCGACAACTTCGAATCCTTTTCGCCGCGCTTCGGCGTAAGCATAGGCAGCTTCGCCTTTCGGGCCGATTTCCGCCGCCTCGATGCGGACGGCCCGGTCGTCGTCGCACGCACCAGTACCGAAACACGCGGCAAATTGTTCTGGCTCAAGCACTTCGATAATCGGACCGAGATTGTAATGTCCGATTTCGCGCCGGCTGCGGCCACGGCTCCCACACCTGCTTCTACAGCGCGAGCGGAAATCCCTGCCGGAGTTTAAGGCAGGCGAGTTTTCAGTAGCCGGTTAATGTCCGATGCAGTCGGGATCCACGCCCGCGACGCCGTCCATGGCGCCGACAACCGCGACCGCCCGTGCCTTGGTCGCTGCATCGGGGTAATGGCCGCAAAGCGTGACTTCGCCGCCATCGACGAAGATCCTCAATCCGAGCTTTTTCAGTTGCGGATCGTCCGCCAGCGCTTGACGTACCTGCAAGGCTACGCCGCGATCACGGTCCTGTTCGGCAGCCTGTCCCTGGGCGTAGGTGCCGGCCCACTCGCCGTGCGGACTCTCGCCCGGCGAGGTCACGAGCACGCAGCCCGAGGCCGCGAACACAGCGAGTAGCGCCGCCGCAGCAGTACAGTTTGTCCTAGTCATCAGGCCCGTCATCGACCGGCACGCTCATGTCCTTGGAGCCGAGGTCCAGGGTCACATGGCCGACGCCGGCCTTGAGCGTATAGGCAGTGGTGCCGGAGCCGTCGAGATGCTGGCTGGCCGCGGTGAACTGGTGTTCGTAGTTCGTGCTGTTTTTGTGCCCGTTTACGGTGAACCCGACGTCACCCACGCCCGCCGACAGGTCGACGGCGCTATAGTCCGCGCTCGCGATCGCCGCGCTGATGTTGCCGACGCCGACCTTGGCATTCAGCGGTCCCTGCGGAAGCTGAGCGCTGAGTTTGCCGACGCCGATATTGGCCTTGAGGCCGCCGGCGATTCCGTTGATTTCGACACTGCCGACGCCGGTCTTGAGATCGAGCGCGAGGCGCCGGGGCAGCACCAGCGTCCAGTCGGCCTTCCAGCCCGACTCGTCGCCGCCATCTGTAAACGTCATTTTGCCGCCCAGCGTAAACGTCATGATGTGTTTGCCGCTCGCGCTCGCGGCCGGATTGACGGTCGCGGCCGAACTCGCGCTTCCCGCCGCGGATGCAAGTCGCACCACGAGCTGGGTGCCCTGACGTTCGGCGACTAGTTGCAGATCGGCGGGCACCGCATTCGCGGACGGACCGGTGGTCCAGTCGAAGATGAAATGCCCGTTGCCACCCGGCTGGGCCTGTGCCGTGATGCTCACGGTATCGGTATCGGCCGTGGTTACGCGTACGTCGCCCACGTTCACCGTCAGCTTCACACCGTCGAGCCCGGCGGCGGATAGCTTTTGCGAGAACGTGCGTGTCGTGTTCGCGTTGTCGTTAGCATTCGTGGCCGCGTGCAGGGGCAGCGGAGCGCCGGCGAGTGTCAGGATGGCGGCTAAAACGATTTTCGGATTCATGTCGGTTCTCCTCAGGCGGTGGCGGAGTAGCGGCGGGCAATCACGGCAAGCACGAGCAGCACGAGTCCGATGCCGACGCCGATCCACATCGAGGGCAGCGCAAGGAAGTGCGTGACCCACAGCGTGCCGGCGCCAAGCGAGTTCGCGTTGTCGGTGAAGGCCGTGGTGGTGTTGACACCGATACCGCCGTTCGGGAATATCGGCGAGAAGCCGAGATGGCTGCCGACGAAGTTGAAGAAGTAGGTGCTGCGCAACACGATCATCTCGAAGAAGCCGATGATGAGCAGCGGCAGCACCGCCCACAAGAGCGCAAAGCGGCGGGTGGCGGCCGAGCAGAAAAGCAGCCAGCCGTAATAAGGCAGCCACCACAATGCCTGGACGATGAACGACCAGGCGATGAGCCCCCAACTGCCGAGTAGCGCGACGGGCGAAGTGAACACCGAAAAGCCGGCCGCTCCGCGTGCGCTAGCCGCGCAGGCAAGCGCGAAGAGCACGATCAGATGAGCGGCGATGATGGCAATCCAGAGCAGGAAGGCACCGAGGAGCCCGGCCATCGCCACCTTGGCCGCGACCGTCGCCGTATCGGTGACCGGGAGCGAACGCCAGAAGAGCACGCTCTTGTCTTGGCGGTCCTGCTGGAGCGAATGGGGCAGGAAGAACAAAAGCATGATCGCGTAGGGCGTAAAGAAAGCCGCGCTGATCCCGAGGCCGAGTTGGATGATACCGGCCGGGTCGGCGCTGCCCGAGGGATGAATGTCGGTAAAGCCGCCGCCGACGATAATGCCGAGAATCAGGCACGCCAGCGTGACGAGTCCGAAGAGAACGATGGGCAGGATGAGAAAGGGGCCGCGGTGTTCCCAGAGTTCGCGACGGACCAGGGTGGATGCGCGGTTCATGAGCGGGCCTCCTGCATTTTCGCGACGAACAAGTCGGCGACTCCGGGACGACGGACTTCGCCGAGCGGTTTCAGCTTTTCGACAGGCACGTTTTCGAACAGGAACACGGAGTGGCCGAGTAGCTTCTGCTCCTGCAACGGATGCAGGGCGCGCGCCGTCTCCAGTCCTTCGGGCTTGACCGTAACGCTCACATAGCGTTCGCCGACGTCATCCATGGTGGCGTCGAGTACCACGCGCCCCTCCTTGAGGAAAACAAGGTCGGTAAGGATGTGCTCGATTTCCTCGACCTGGTGGGTCGAGACGATGATGGTGCGCTCGCCGTCGAAGTAGTCGTTGAGCAAATTCGTGTAGAAGGTTTTGCGGAACAGGATGTCGAGGCCGAGCGTGGGCTCGTCCAGCACAAGCAGCTTCGCGTCTATGGCCATGACAATCGCCAGATGCACCTGCACGATCATGCCCTTGGACAGCGTCTTGATCCGGCGCTTGAGCGAAATGTTGCTCTTCGCGAGCAAGGCCTCCGCCTGTGCGCGCGAGAAATTGGGATGCACGGCCTCGAGATAGGTGAGCAACTGCCAGACCCGCGCCCACGGCGGCAGGGTCGCGGTGTCGGCAATGAAGGCCACGTCGCGCATCAGCTTGACCCGGTCGCTCCAGGGATGGTGGCCGAGCACGGAAAGCTCGCCGTCCACCCGAAGCAGGCCTGTCAGCGCGCGCAGCAACGTGGTCTTGCCCGCGCCGTTGGGGCCGATCAGCCCGATGATGCGCCCGCGCTCGGTCGTGAGCGAAACGTCGCTGAGCGCGCGGGTCTTGCGATAGGATTTCCGGAGGCCGCTGGCTTCGATGACGGCATTCATTTGGCATCTCCTCTAATGCGTTTGAGCAGGGTCTGGGGATCGAGGCCGAGCCGTTCGATACGCTCGAGGATGGCGGGCCACTCTTCCTTGAGAAAATGTTCGCGTTCGCTCGTGGCGAGCGCGGCGCTGGCATCCTCGCGGACGAACATCCCGAGTCCGCGCCGCTTCTCGACCAGCTCCTGGTCCACCAGCATCTGGTAGGCCTTGAGGACCGTCAGCGGATTGATCTGGTAATCGCTCGCGATCTGGCGGACCGATGGGAGAACGTCGCCGTCTTTGAGCGTACGGTCGAGGATCATCGCCACGATTCGATCCTTGAGCTGGATGTAGATCGGTTCGGTGGAGTTCCAGGCGGGATCCATGATGAAATCCTCAGCGGGCGGGATGCAGGTTTGCGAACCTGCAGGGGGAGATTCCGGCTGCCGCCGGCCGTCTCTGGCATGCGGGGCGAGGGAATCCGGCCATGGTGAACGGAATCGGCATGCTGCGGCCTCCCGGCGGGAACGGTGTTATATGTGAGTATAACACTAATTCCGAAATTTGCAACAGGTCGTTCATGGCCTTGCTCAGCGTCCGAATCCAGCGGCTTTCGCTTTGGGAGCGATGGCACCGGAAGCGGTAACGGCAACGGTTTGAGCCGAATTAAGCTCGGCGCTCAAGGCTTGGTTGAAGGCGCTCAGGTCTTCGGCTTGGGCCGCATTCAAGGCTCGTGCCCGGAGGCGCAATTCGTTGCCGCCGACCAGGCGATCGAGTGCCGTCTGGACTGAATTAACGCCGGCATCTTCCAGGGCGGGCATCCGGGCGTCAGCCGCCACCCTGACTGCGTCTTCGAGGGCGGCCCGGTTCTCGTTCCGGATCGATTCGAGTGAGCGCTCCCGCAGCGCGGGCTCGGCGGCGTTTATCAGCCGATCGAGCCGAACTTGTGCCTGCTGCACCTCGGGCACGGCGGGAGCCGATGGGGTGGCCATGTTGAGGCCGGCTGCAAGGGCGATGATGGGTAGAAGGGTCATGGCAAATCTCCGTTGTGAGCGACTGTTATAGTTAAGTATAACACTATTTCTTAAAAAAGCAAGCCTTTTGATCGACGCCAAGTTCAGGGCAGGAACTGATGGGGGGAGGGCTCGTGGAGATACCGGTATTTCAGCCGTGCGCCCATCCACAAGCCTTGTCCATTTACCGGCGTCAAGGGAATCTGCGGCGAGACGGTCAATACGGTCCTCTTAAGGCGAGGCGGCCTCTTATAATGGGTAGCGAAATAAAAGGCTGGTTCTGTCCAGCCGCGCCGCATAACGAATCCAGGAGACTCCCCATGCCACAACCGCTACGTATCGCGATCACGGGTGCCGCCGGTCACATCGGCTACGCACTGGCCTTTCGCATCGCCGCCGGCGATCTGCTCGGGCCCGGGCAGTCGGTCATCCTGCAACTTGTGGAAATCCCTCCCGCGGCCCAGGCGTTGGAAGGTGTCGTGATGGAGTTGAAGGATTGCGCTTTCCCGCTGCTTGCCGGGGTGGTACCGAGCGTCTCTCCCGAGGAAGGTTTCCACGATGTGGATCTCGCCTTTCTGGTGGGCGCCAAGCCGCGCGGGCCCGGGATGGAGCGCAAGGATCTGCTGCTCGAAAATGCCAAAATCTTCACCGCCCAGGGCAAGGCATTGAATGCGCAGGCCCGACGCGACGCCAAGGTGCTGGTGATCGGCAACCCCGCCAATACCAATGCCCTCATCGCGAGTGCCAATGCACCGGATCTGGCGCCGCAAAACTTCAGCGCGATGATGCGGCTCGATCACAACCGCGCGCTGGCCCAGATCGCGGAGAAATGCGGTGGCCACGTTACTGATCTCAAGCGAATGGTGGTTTGGGGCAATCATTCCGCGACCCAGTTTCCCGACATCGCCCATGCCACGTTCCGAGGCGAAGCGGTATCCGGGCGGGTGGAAGAGGCCTGGTACCGTGACAGCTTCATCCCCAGCGTGCAGCAACGCGGTGCGGCGATCATCAAGGCCCGAGGCGCCTCATCCGCCGCCTCCGCCGCCTCCGCCGCTATAGACGCCGTGCGCGACTGGGTGCGCGGAACGCCCGAAGGGGACTGGACCAGCATGGCCGTTCCCGCGGACGGCAGTTATGGGATCGAACCGGGCGTGTTTTATTCCCATCCGGTCACGACCCAAAAGGGCAAAATTTCGATCATCCGCAATCTCGATTGCGATGACTTCGCCCGCGAACGTATGGCCGCGACCGAGGCGGAACTGCGCGAGGAGCGCGCAGGCGTCGCCGACCTGCTTGGCTAGCGGCCACGTCCCATTTGCAAGAATGAACACATGAACGCGGTTTTCTCGTTGTTGACCTTGTTGGGCGGTGCCCTCGCGCTTGCGCTGACGATGCTGCTCGCGGGAATCGAACGCGTCGTGTTCATCGGAATGCTCGCGCTTGCCGCTCTGCTCGGATTGATCGGCGGCGCAATCTGGACCGCGCTGGTCTGGATCGCCCGAATCGGCGGACTCAAGTTGCTGCGCCGCCGTTTGATTTCGGCGCCCCTCCTTGGGGTCTTTCGCAAGGTGCTGCCGCCGATCTCGGACACCGAACGGGTCGCGCTCGATGCGGGCGGCGTGTGGTGGGAAGGGGAACTCTTTTCGGGGCGTCCGGACTGGAACCGGCTGCATGCGATGCCGCCGGCCGCATTGAGCGCCGAGGAACAGGCCTTTCTCGACGGACCTTGCGAAGAACTCTGCGCCATGCTCGACGAGTGGAAGATTTCCCACGTATGGGCGGACCTTTCACCCGCGATCTGGGCGTTTCTCCGCAATCGCGGCTTCTTCGCGATGATAATTCCCAAGCGCTACGGCGGGCTCGAGTTTTCCAATTTCGCCCACTCGGAGGTGCTGCTCAAGATCGCCAGCCGCAGCCCCACCACGGGCTCGATCGTCTCGGTGCCGAATTCGCTAGGCCCGGCCGAACTGCTGCTGCACTACGGCACCGACGAGCAGCGCGACTATTACCTGCCACGCCTCGCCGATGGGCGTGAGGTACCGTGTTTCGCGCTCACTTCGCCCACGGCGGGTTCGGACGCGACCTCGATCCGCGATACCGGCATCGTGTGCCGCGGCGAGTGGGAAGGAAGGGAAGAACTCGGCATCCGTCTGAACTGGGACAAGCGCTACATCACGCTCGCGCCGATCGCTACGTTGCTTGGGCTCGCCTTCAAGCTTTACGATCCCGAACATCTGGCCGGCGACCGCGACGAATACGGTGTGACCTGTGCGCTGGTGCCGACGAATCTTTCCGGCGTCGCCATCGGGCGGCGACATTTCCCGAACAACGTGCCGTTCCAGAACGGGCCGACCCAGGGTCGGGACGTGTTCGTTCCGCTCGATCACATCATCGGCGGAATGAAGATGGCGGGGCAGGGCTGGCGCATGCTGGTCGAGAATCTCTCGGTCGGGCGCTCGATCTCGCTGCCCACCAATGCCACTGGCGTCGCCAAGGCGGCGGTGTATGCCACGGGCGCGTATGCCCGGGTGCGCAAACAGTTCCGGGTGCCGATCTCGGCGTTCGAGGGCGTCCAGGAAGCGCTCGCGCGGATGGGCGCGAATCTCTACACTATGGATGCGACGCGGCGCATGACCTTGGCCGCGCTCGATGCCGGCGAGCGCCCGGCGGTGGCCGCCGCAATCGTCAAATACCACCTGACCGAATTCGGCCGCGACATCGCCAACGATGCCATGGACATACACGGCGGCAAGGGCATCATGCTCGGACCGCGCAACTATCTCGCCCGCGGCTTGCAGTCAGTGCCGATCGCGATCACCGTCGAAGGTGCCAACATACTCACCCGTTGTCTGATGATCTTCGGTCAGGGCGCGATTCGCGCGCACCCGTACATTCTTGCCGAAATGGAAGCGGCGCAGGACGCCGACCACAGACGGGGACTGAAGTCTTTCGATAGCACTTTTTTCCGGCATGCGGGATTTCTGCTTGCGAATGTCGCACGCACGGCGCTCGCGGCGGCCAGCGGCGGCCGGCTTCTGCGCGACGTGCCGCAAGCGAGCGCTCTTGTCACGCACTATCGCAGGCTGAGTCGTTACAGTGCGACGTTCGCGCTGCTCGCCGATGCCGCCATGTTGACCCTGGGCGGCGCGCTCAAACGGCGCGAACGGCTTTCTGCGCGTCTGGGCGATCTTCTGAGTTATCTCTACATGGGCTCGGCGGTACTCAAACGTTACGCCGAAACCGGCGAACCCGAAGCTGACCGACCGGTCGTCGAATATGCACTCGAAGTGCTCGAAGAGCGCTTCGAGGCACGGGTGGGCGAAATTCTCGCCAACCTGCCGAACCGCCCTCTTGCGGTGTTGTTGCGTGGATTTGCGCTGCCGTTCGGTCGCCGCGCCGCACCTCCGGATGATGCGCTCGGCTCGCGCGTCGCTTCGTTGATAACGGCGCCGACGGAAACCCGCGACCGTTTGATCGCGGGCATCTATACCGGTAACGACGGGCCAATCGGCAAAATGGAGGAGGCGCTCGAGCTTGCCCTTTGGGCCGAGCCGCTGGAAAAACGAATTGCGAGGACCATCGCGGCGGACGGGCTGGTCCCCGAGGCGGGTGCCGACGAGGCGGCGATTGCCGCGGCGGCGGCCAAGGCGGGCATCGTTACCCGAGAGGACGCTGTGCGGCTTGCGCGTTACTACGCCCTGGTCGCGGAAATCATCGCCGTGGACGACTTCGATCCCGCCGAATTGGCTGCGCAACCCCTGGGAGAAAATGAAAACGACCGGATGGCGAAATGGCGGGAACGCGGTGGGGCGGCAGAGGTCGTATAACAGAGACGAGTCCTGCTGCTGTTGTGGCCGGCGCCGCTCGCGAGTGCGCATGCACACGGACGGTGCTTTACCCCCGCGGGCTTTAGTGGTGGAATAGCGGCATGATTCCAAGCGCATCGGATATCTCAATGGGTTCGCTCAGCCGACTGTTCGCTCCAATGCTGGTGCTTTTGTTCCTCGCCGGTTGCGCGGCGCCCGTTCAATACGAGTACAACAACGCTCCCTACGGCCAGTGGCACGACTTTGCCTGGGTGGCACCGCCGCCCGGGCCGATCCGCAATCCGGTTGTGGACAGCGGTATTCTCACCACCCGTGTGGAGCAGGCGGTCACGGCAACGTTGACTGCCCAGGGTTATCGCCAGGTTGCGAGTCCGGCACAGGCCGATTTCGTCGTCACGTATCACACCTCGCTTCAGAAGAGACAGGTGCCGAATCCCTCGGTCGGGTTTTCCTACGGCTGGTGGGGCTATCCGTTCAGCAGCGTCGTCGTGAGCCAGCCGGGACAGCGCGAAGTGCAGCAAGCCGATCTCATCATTGATGTCGCGGACGCGAAAACGAAGCAACTCGTCTGGCGCGGATGGGTGACCAACTCTCCGAGCCGAAGCAATTATTCGCAACAGGCGGTGGACGCGGCGGTCGCGAAAATTTTCTCCAAGTTCCCGCCGCAGCCGCAGCCCTAAAGGTTCAAACGGATCGTGTACGCCGAATATTTCGGACTCACTGAACCGCCATTTTCCATCGCGCCCGATCCGCGCTATCTTTTTTTGAGCGCGCAGCACAGCGAGGCGCTGGCGCATCTCATATACGGGACCGCGGAAGGCGACGGATTCATCCAGCTTACCGGCGAAGTCGGCACCGGCAAGACCACCCTCGTCAGGCGTCTTCTCGCGAAGCTTCCCGAAGGTGTGGAAATCGCTTTCATCTTCAATCCCGAGCTTTCGCGCCGCGGGTTGTTACGGGCGCTGCTCGGCGAACTGGGCATTCCGTTACCGCCTGCAGATGCCGATCGCAGCGTCCTCGCCGAGCGGCTCTACCGCTATCTGATCGGGGCCCACGCGCGCGGGCGCCGGGTGGTCCTGGTGATAGACGAAGCGCAGCGCCTCGGTCCGGAGGTGCTGGAAGAAGTGCGACTGCTGACCAATTTCGAGACCGACAAGCGCAAGCTGCTGAACGTAATTCTCGTCGGTCAGCCCGAACTCAGGACCACGCTTGCGCGGGCGGATTTGCGTCAGCTCGCGCAGCGGGTCACGGCACGCTATCACCTGGGCCCCCTCAATCTCGCCGAAACCGACGAATACATCCGCCACCGTCTGCAGCTTGCCGGTGCCCCGGGACGCATCTTCCGGCCGCAGGCGGTACGTGCCGTGGCGCGTGCCTCGCGCGGAATCCCACGCCTTATCAACCTGATCTGCGATCGCGCGCTCATGGCCGCCTACGCGCGCGGCTTGCGCGAGGTTTCCGCGCCGCTGGTGGCCGAGGCGGTGCGCGATCTGGCCGGCCTGCGCACCCGCCCGCGACGAAGCTTGCGCCCGATTTATTTTGGCGCGGGTTTTGCGGCCGCCGCTGTGGCGGGCGCGGCGCTTGCCTGGTGGGTCAGCTCGCGCAGTCCGGCGCCGATACCACCGAGCGCGCATGCAGCCGACGCGGCGATAGCCGCCGTTTCGGTTCCCAAGCCGAAACCTGCACCCTTGCCACCACCCGCCAAGAAGCCTGCGGCATCCGTCAACCCGATCACTGTATGGGCCGCGGCCGCGGCGCCGGGTACGGGTCAGGCGGCGGCGGAACTCCTCGCGCTCTGGCAGGTGCCGGCGCCGTCTGCCGGCGATCCCTGCGACGCCGCCGCCGATGCGGGGCTGGCCTGTCTTGACGAGCAGGGTAATCTGAACACATTGCGCAATTTCGATCGCCCTGCGGTCGTTACGTTGACTTTGGGCGACCAGAGCGTTTCCGCAGTAGTCGAATCTCTGGGCACCAATTCCATAACTCTGACGCTGGAACCCGGAAATACGAAGTCGTTTTCGCTGAGCGATTTCGAGCCGGTATGGTACGGTCGGATGTGGCTGCTGTGGCGTCCGCCGGAAGGAGTAAGCATCATTAAATCCGGGATGGCCGGTCCCGCGGTCGACTGGTTGCGCCAGGCGCTCGATCTTCAGGGCCCGACCGGAGCACCGTTCGATGAGGCGCTCGATAATGCGGTACGCCAATTCCAGCAGGCGCACGCGCTGGCTCCGGACGGCATTGCCGGTCCCGAAACGTTGATTGTTCTCAATCGGGTAAGCGCCCCGGCTTCGGGTCCGCGCCTGAGCGGTTGAACGGAGAGTACCGGATGTCCATTCTGTTCGAAGCTTGGAGACGCGCGCGCGGTGCGGATTCCCGTCTCGCCGAGACGCTCGGCGCCCCGCCGTCGGCCGTTGCCCCGCGTCGGCCCTCGCTCGTGCCTTGGGCGCTGTGTTTCGTGCTGGCCGCAATCGCGGTCGGACTCGCGGTATACCTGTGGCGTACGCATACGCCGCCACCGACTGTCTCCACCGAGACCTCCGTCCCGCGCTCCCCGCCCCCGCTCTCCGTAGCCGCCAAACCTCAGGCACAAGCGGCGGCAGTTGTCCAGAGTAGGGTGGCTGCGTCGCCGTTGGCGGCACCGGCATTGCGCACCCCGGGCGTTGCGAATGCGGTGCCGGCTGGGGAAATGGCTTCTCGCACTGCCCCGCAGACCAATGTAGTGGCCATTGCGCCGCAACCGCTCGCCGTGGCTTCGCCGGAGACGATGCCGATTGCCGCGGCACCCGACGACGTGCGTCAGGCATTACCCCAATTTACGGTGACGGTACACGTGTGGAACGAGGATCCGTCGGCGCGTTTCGTCATGGTGGGCGGGCAGGTGTATCGCACCGGCGATCAGATTGCGCCTGACGTGAAGCTGGTGGCGATCACCCAAGACGGCGAGGTCGTGGACTTTCGCGGGTATCGCCTCGCATTGCCCGGTAACTGAACGGCCGGTTCGGGCAAGCTGCTGAAAAACCTAGCGAGCGCTGTAATTTTTCTAGGAAGGTGGCCAGAGGCCGAGCACGATCGCGATGGTCGCGAGCACCAGCAGCCGATGTCCCATGTCCACCAGCCAACCGTGTTCGAGCCGGCGCCGGAAAACGCCGTCCATCAGCGACGCGGAGGCGGTGAATCCGAGCCATACCAGGCCCGCCATGCCGAGCGCGAAACCGAGATCCGAGCGCCCGCAGAATATCAGCAGCGCTTCGAGTGCGAAGGCTTGCACCAGACTCGCGAGGAGTGCGACGCCGTAATGTGCAAGGCGGCGCGGGGTGGTGTGCTCGATGCGTTCGAGCGCCTCGGGCGCGAAGCGCAGCCACAAAGGGCCGAAGGTGTAGGGTGTGTACCAGACCGCGCCGGCTATGAATCCGGCGAGACCCGCGACGATGGCCGCCAATGCTTCGTATGCCGTCATGCCTTGAGCCCCGATCCGCGTTTGAGCAGCCATAGCGCCAGCACAAAGAGTATCACCAGGAATCCCGCCATGATGGCGTAGGCCATCGGGAGCGCGATGTCGGAGCGGCCGAGGAAGCCGTAGCGCAAAGAATCGATCATGTACAGCAGCGGATCGGCGCGCGACAGTTGTCGCCACGGCGCCGACAGCAGGCTGATCGAGTAGAACACGCCGCCTAAATACTGGAGCGGAGTGAGCACGAAGGTCGGGATGATGGTGACGTCATCGAACTTGGTGGCGAAAAGCGCGTTGAGGAAACCGCCGAGTGAAAACACCGCCGAGGTCAACAGCGCCGCGGTGATGATGACCCAGGGATGGGCGATCGGCAGATGCGTGAAGAAAGCCGCCATCAGGGTGACGATGCCGCCCACCATAAGTCCGCGCAGCATGCCGCCCGACATGTAGCCAAGCAGGATCAGCACGTTCGGCAGCGGCGAGACCAGCAGTTCCTCCACGTGGCGCGCAAATTTCGAGCCGAAGAACGAGGACACCACGTTGGCGTAGGAGTTGGTGATGACCGCCATCATGATGAGGCCGGGCGCGATGTAGGTCATGTAGCTGTAGCCGCCCATGTGACCGACGCGACTGCCGATGACGGAGCCGAAGATCAGAAAGTAAAGCACCATCTGGATGACGGGCGGCACCAGCGTCTGCACCCAGATGCGCAGAATTCGCCGCGTTTCCTTGGCGACGATGGTAGTAAAGCCGACCCAGTCAGCCCGCGCGCGCTCGAGATGCATTCCGTTCCTTTTCTATCAGTTCCATGAAGATTTCTTCCAGGCGATTCGCCTTGTTGCGCATGCTGAGCACTTCCACTCCGGCGGCCGACAGGCGTTCGAAGGCCTGGTTGATGCTCTGATCGCGCCGCACGTCGAGTTCGAGCGTGGTCGCGTCGGTGCGGCGTACGATGTAGCCGGGCAGCGTCGGCACCTGTTCGATCGGATGACGCAGATCGAGCACGAAGGTTTCGGTGTGCAGACGATTCAGCAGTTCATGCATGTTGCCCTGTTCGGAAACTTCCCCGTGCTGAATGATCGCGATGCGCCGGCACAGGCTTTCGGCTTCTTCCAGATAATGCGTGGTGAGGATGATGCTGGTGCCTGCGGCGTTGATCTTGCGCAGGAAATCCCACATCGAGCGGCGCAGCTCGATGTCCACGCCCGCCGTCGGTTCGTCGAGGATCAGGAGCGGCGGTTCGTGCATCAGCGCACGGGCGATCATCAGCCGGCGCTTGAATCCGCCGGAAAGAGCGCGTGAGTTACGGTTGCGGTACTGCCACAGGTCGAGTTCACCGAGATAGCGCTCGGCGCGTTCGTGCGCGAGTCGGCGCGGAATGCCGTAGTAACCCGCCTGGTTGACGACGATGTCTATCACCCGCTCGAAGAGGTTGAAGTTGACCTCCTGCGGAACGAGGCCGATACAAGCCTTGACGCCGGCCGGATCGCGATCGAGATCGATGCCGAATACTTCGACCTGGCCCGCGCTCTTGGTCACGAGCGAAGTTACGATGCCGATCAGCGTTGTCTTGCCGGCGCCGTTTGGTCCGAGCAGGGCAAAAAACTCGCCTTGTTCGACGGAAATACTTACGCCGCGCAACGCCTCAAGGCCGTTCTTGTAGGTCTTGCGCAGGTTTTCGACCTGCAATGCGGGGATGGAAGAGGGCGCGGACATAGGCGCGAAAGTTTAGCACTGCCGATTCGGGCGGTTGCATTCGCGCAAAGAAAAGGCCCCGTGACGTCACCGTCACGGGGCCAAATGAATAACCAGGTTATTTAGTTCAGTGTTTCATCAGGGGTGCTTGGAACAGAACATATAGTTTCCGGCACTGCTTCCCGCTTTCGCGCCCCAGGTATAAGTTCCGGCCGGAGCGTTCCGGTGAATTTCGTTACCCGGAATCCCGTAGGTCTTGCCACCTGTGCGAACGCCGAGCTGAATGCCGGCCGGTCCCGTCAGAATGGCATTTTCCTGCCCCGCGCCCGCCGAATAGGACGTAATCTGCTTAAGCTGGTGGGCGGCGATACTGCCGTCAAACTCGCTGTAGCCTTGCGGACAGCTGGTGCTGCCGCCGATCATGTCCTGGATCAGGTTTTGCGCGACCGGAGTGCCCCAGCCCGTCGGATGATCCCAGCCCGGACCGGCGCTGTAGGCGCCGTTGCTGCCGCTGGTGACGTCGAAGAAGTCACTCGCATAGTTGCCGGCGTTGACGGTGTTGTAGATCAGCTCGTTCGATTGGCCGAGCGAGGTGCCGCCGTTCATCGATACCGCATCGGCGAACATGCCGCCCAACTGCGGCGCGACCGCGCTGGTGCCGCCCACCGTGTACCACGCACCGTTGTACGCGAGCAGGTACGGCCAGATGGCGCCGAAGTTAAGCGCGAGGTCACCGGTGTTGCGTTTGCCGTTCTGCGGCACACCTTCGCCGGTTTGCCAGCTTGGTTCGGCGAGCGTGCAGATCGCACCGCCCGTATCGGACGAAGCCACCTCCGAGATCCGGTTGCCATTCTTGTTGGCATGGAGCTCGGTGCCCGAGGCTGCACTGACGTACAGTGAGGCCGACGGGTAATCGCAGTTGTTATTGCCGCCGCCGTTGTCGCCCGAGCCGTTGTCGCCCGCCGCCGCGAACATCGAGATGCCCTGCGCCGCCGCCAGTGCGAAGATCGCCTCGTCGGTGCTTTCAGTGGTATTGTCGTCTTCCGGCGCGCCCCAGCTCGTCGTCATCGACTGCGCGGTGTTGTCGGTCTGGAACTTGCTGTACATGTCGGTGAAGGTCGTGAACTGGGGATTCTGGGCGATGTACACGTTCAAGGTCGCGCCCGGCGCCCAGGCTCCGCTCCACTCCGTGTCGAGCAGGGTTTCCACCAAGCCGTCGTTGGCGCTCGAGTTACCGTCCACGGGGATGACGTTCACCGTGTGGCCGGGCAGGTGAAAGCCCGACCAAAAGGCGGGGTAGTCGGTGTTTGCGCTGTAGTTTTCGGTGTCCGCCGTCAGAATTGCCACGGTGACGCCGGCGCCGTTGTTGGCGTCGGTGATGTCGGGTGCATCATAGGCGGTCGCGATCTGGAACGGGTTGTAGTAGCCCGAGGTCGCGGCCGGCGGCGCCGGATAGTGCGGCACAACCCCATGCGGTTTAACCTGCCCCAGCGACTTTACCTGCTGATGCATCGGATGCATCAGAATCGCATTGTTCAACCCGATCACATTTTCGACCGTTCCGGCAATCGAGGCCGGCAGCTTCGGCCGCTCCGTCGTGCTGAAGAACGTCCGTCCATTGAGCGTGTAGTTGTTGATCGTGATCCCGAGGGCCTGCTCATAGGCCCCGGTTGCCCCCTGCGTGTGGATCAGGATGTGGTTCGGCGTAACGTCGAGCACCTTGATTCCATGGGCGCCGAGGAACTGCTCGACCGCCGCGATCTGCGCCGGGGTGGCCCCGAACTTGGCCGCGGTCTGAGCCGGTGTCATCCACTTGTGGTAGAGCGGGCTTTGCGGGTTATTGGCGTCCTTGATGAAGTTCATCAAATTTGCCGTATTGTTCAGCTTCAGACTGAAGGTGAGGTTGATCGTCGAGGTCCGCGCATGCGGCCCCATCAGTTTCGCTTGCTGCAAGACGGAAGGTGCCGTCTGCAGCGGCATTATCACGGTGCCGCCCGGCTGCGCGCAGGCCAGCCCCGCCGAGAGGCTCAGTGCGGCCACGGTCACCGCAGATTTGGATAGCCAACATTTCGTCATAGGAAAAATCTCCTTAAACCAGCTATTACAGGCGTGCTTCCCGAAGCCGCCACCGGTTTACGGCGGCCGGCATTCGACAGCACAAAAATCCCGCAGGTCGTCGCTCGGTGGGCAAGCCATGGGTCCTTGTGTTTCTTTAGTGTCCGGATGTTCGCAATACTCTCCTTTGCGGCTTTCACGGCGGGCGTTCTCTCGCAATCGTCAATTTCCAACCCTTCCGGGCTTGTGTCAAGCCGGAACTTCCAATGGCTGGATCAATCGTTACAGTTTCGCAATGTCTCAGCGCGTTACTTTTACCCGTTCGTGCCGAGCTTGTCAAATTGTTCGGCGAGGGGTGCCGGATAAGAGGCGCCGTGCGCGGGATTCCGTGACGGACGGATTGCCGGAAAGGGCGTGAACGCGATCGGCCGGCTCCAGCGCCGGTGGGAGAGGGCGCGGACTGCTAAAATTAGTAAACTCTGATCAATATCATCCGTGAATTGATCAGAGGCGGCAAGTCCGGCACATGTCCGGACTTGCCTCACGCCGAATCAAGCACTTGCGTGCTCGATTCGCGGTGGTGCGTCCATGCACCAGACGAAAGCTCTGACAATTCAGAGCTTCCTTAACTTTTTGCCGGAGACGGAGAGGGCAAATGCATACGATCAGGGACAAGCGCATCGTGCTCTTCGGAGGCACCGGTTTTCTCGGCCGCGAACTTGCGGTTCGTCTCGCCAACGGCGGCGCCTATGTCACCGTAGCCGCGCGCCATCCCCAGCGCTCGCGCATCCTGATGGTGCTGCCCCGCGTCAATTTGCGCCGGGGCGACGTCCGCGATGCCGCCTTTGTCGAGAGCGTGCTTGCCGGACAGGATGCGGTCGTCAACCTGGTCGGCATCCTTGACGGATCGCCCAAACGGATGCGCGCCCTGCACGTGGACTGGCCGGCGCGGCTCGCGCAAGCGGGCGCGGGGCTTTCGCGCCTGGTCCATGTCAGCGCGGCAGGCGCCGACCCGCAGGGCGCGAGCCTTTATCTGCGCACCAAGGGCGAAGGCGAAAACCGGATCCATGCGGCGCGCGCGCCGTGGACGGTCATTGCGCCGAGTGCCATGTTCGGTCCCGGCGACAGTTTCTTCAACCGCTTTGCGATGCTGCTCCGGCTCTCGCCCGGCATCATGCCGGTGGTCCGTCCGCAGGCACGCTTCACGCCGGTGTATGTGGAAGACGTCGCCGAGGCGATCGCGCGCGTGCTGCTGCGCGATGATCTCGCCGGTGAGCATTTGCAGTTCGGCGGTCCGCAAACCTGGGCCATGCGCGAAATTCTGGTCTACATCCGCGAGCAGATCCGGGTAAGGCGTCTGCTTCTCGATCTTCCGGACGGACTCGCGAAGATGCAGGGGATTGCCATGAGTCTCTTGCCCGGCAAGCCCTTTTCGCTCGATCAGTTCCGCACGCTGACCGTGGATTCGATCGCCGATACCGGAGACTTCGCGCTGCTCGGCATCAAGCCTTCCGGGGTGCGGGCCATTGTGCCGCAATATCTGGGTAAAGGGCGCCGTCAGGAACGGTTTGACCGGTTCCGGCGCAAGTCGGATGGAGCGCCCATTTCCACCTCGTCCTAGACAGTATGACTTCCATGCGGTGAGGCGCTGACCTCCGCGGGGCCATTGTCGCGGGTTAGCTTGCAGCCAGGGCCGCACAAGCGATACTCGATGTCGCTCAACTCGGTTTCCCCATACGGAGG
>JBOIBN010000030.1:0-29941 GCA_050739575.1 Gammaproteobacteria bacterium | reverse complement strand
GTGCCGCGATTCTTGAGGATGCTGTCGAGAAGCCCGTACTCCAGCGCCTCGTCCGCACTCAGGAACCGGTCGCGGTCAGTATCGGTCTGGATCTTCTCCAGCGTCTGACCGGTGTGCGCCGCGAGAATCCGGTTCAGCCGTTCGCGAATGGCGAGAATCTCGCGCGCATGAATTTCGATGTCCGACTGCTGTCCCTGAACGCCGCCCAGAGGCTGGTGGATCATCATCCGCGAATGCGGCAGGCAGTAGCGTTTGCCCTTGGTGCCGCCGGCAAGTAGCACCGCAGCCATGCTAGCTGCCTGTCCAAGACAGATCGTCGAGACATCGGGCTTCACGAACTGCATGGTGTCGTAGATGGAAAGACCCGCCGTCACCGAGCCGCCGGGCGAATTGATGTAGAGGCTGATGTCCTTGTCCGGATTCTCCGATTCCAGGAACAGCAGCTGGGCGACGACCAGGTTGGCAATGTGATCCTCGATCGGCCCGACCATGAAGACCACGCGCTCCTTGAGCAGGCGCGAGTAGATGTCGTAAGCACGTTCGCCGCGCGGCGTCTGTTCGACGACGATCGGAACCAGGGCCTGGGCGGAAATTTCGCTCATTTACTTCTGCTCCGTTGCGCCGCCTTCGCGCGGCTCCATGAATTCGAAGAAGCCCCTGGGCTCCTCGGTAATCGTAGCCTGTTCCAGCAACCAGTCATAGGCCATGTCCTCGAGCACCAAGGCCTCGATCTGGCGCATGGCCTCGTTGTCGGTGCGTATTTTCCGCGCCTCGGCAACCGGATCCTCCGCGTCCGCCGTGAATTCCATAATCCGTTTTTCCACTCGCGCCGGATCGGGCCGGAACGCCTCACGCTCGATCAGGCGCGAAAGAATAAGCCCGAGTCGCACCCGGCGTTCGGCGGTATCGGCAAACGGCTCGCGCGGCAGGGACAAAAGCTGCCGCTCTTCGGGCGCGATGCCAAAGCGCCGCAAGGCAATTCGCTTCTGGCGCGCTATCTCCTCCTCGGTCAGAGCCGTCGGAACCTCGATGGGATTGGCGGCCACGAGTTGGTCGCTCAACCCGTGCAGCAACTCCGCGCGGATACGCTCCTCGGCCTCTGCCGTCATGTTTTCGCGCACCCGCGCGCGCAGACGCGCAAGGCCGCCTTCGCCAACTCCGTAGGCCACCGCAAAGGCGTCCTCCAGCGCCGGCAATTCCAGCGCTTCGATGCGGTGGGCCGTGACCTCGAAGCGCACCGGACGCCCAGCCAGATCCTGCTTGCGGTAATCGGACGGGAACTCGAGATCGAGGGCCCGCGCGGCGCCTGTCGTGATGCCTTCCAGACCTTCCTCGAAACCCGGTATCGTCTCGTGCGAGCCGAGAACCAGCGCCATGTCCTTCTCGGTATTGCCCTCGAAGGGTTCGCCCTCGATACGGCCCTCGAAGTCCAGCACCACGCGATCGCCGGCGACGGCCGGGCGTTTAACCTCGACCCACTGCCCTTTCTGGCGTCGCAGCCGCTGCATGACTTCATCCACATCGGCATCGGCGATTTCGACCCGCGGGCGCGTCAAGACAAGTTCGTCCACACCTCGTGGATCGAACTGCGGATACACCTCCAGCTCGGCGACAAAGGTGTAGCTGCCGTCATTCGCCGTCTTGCCGGGATCGAAGCTCGGTTCCCCGGCCGGAGCGAGGTTTTCCTGGGCTACCGCCTCGGCATAATGCGACCGCACCAACTCCTCCAGCACGTCCTCGCGTATCGCGGCTCCGTATTGTTGGCGCACGACCTTGGCCGGCGCCTTGCCCGGGCGAAAACCCTTGATCTTGGCTCGCTTGCCAAGCCCTTCCAGCCGGCGGGCGACCTCGGTTTCGATATTCTCGCCGGGGATCGTGACGCTCAGCCGGCGCTTCAAGGCGCCGCTTTCCTCGACCGATACCTGCATGGGTTTCTGCCTGCCGTTCAATCGTATGGATGGATGGTGCGAAAGGAGAGATTCGAACTCTCACGGGGGATTACCCCACCGGCTCCTAAGGCCGGCGCGTCTACCGTTCCGCCACTTTCGCGCGCGGCCCTACCGGCGCCGGATATTATAAGCGGCGCTTGTTCCCCAGGCGGCAGCGCCGGAGGCGTCGAGTGACGGAACTTCTTCAGGGCTCGACCGCTTCCGTCTCCGCCAGAGCGGCGGCACTCCGGCCGCCGGGGCCGCTAAGCAAGGCGTCCCGTGTAGCGCTCACTACCAGGTCCACTTCTTCGGAGCCGATCGCGAAGTGCGGCGTATAGCGCAGCGAGCGAGCACCCCCGTGGATCACGCCGATGCCGTGGCGGCGCAGATACTCCTCGGTGGATCCGGCGCCGAAGATCTTGTACTCGGGCGCCAGCTCGCAACTGAACAATAGCCCCGTGCCCTGTACTCGTGTGATCAGGCCATCGAGTTCGCGCCGCAGGGCCTCGAACTTTTCGATGAACTCGCGCCCCCGTCTGCGGATATTTTCACGCAGCTCCGGCGTTACCGCCTCCAGCACCGCGACGGCGACATCCATCGCGCGCGGATTTGCCGTCATGGTGTTGCCGTAGATACCCTTGCGATACAGCTTCGCGGCACGCCCGTTCATGGCCAGTACCGAAAGCGGAAACTGTCCGGCGTTGAGCGCCTTTGAATAGGCTTCCATGTCCGGCGCCTGTTCCCGTTCGAAGCCCGGATAATCCACGATCGAAAGCACGCCGTGGGCACGCAGCCCCGCCTGGATGGAATCCACCAGCAGCAGTCCGCCGTGCGCCTCTGTCAGTTCGCGCGCGAAACGGTAAAACTCCGGATTGATCGCCTGCCCCGGATCGCCCTCGCCCATCACGGGTTCGAGAAAAAAGGCCTCCAGAAAAACGCGCTCGCGTTCGGCGCGTTCAAACACAGAGCGCAGACCCGCGAGATCGTTGGGGGCCACGGTCCACAGATCGTCGTGGTCGCGAAAACTCGCGAGATGCTTGCGGTAGGCTGCGCGCGAAGAGTCGGAAAAACGCGCGGCACGCTCGGTGCGGCCGTGGAATCCGCCGCCTAGCGACAAATGCCTGATTTTTCGTCCGGCATAACGCCCGCCCGGATCCGTCATCAGCTTGGCATTGACATCGGAAATACGCGCCGCCACCGCCACCGCCTCCGAGCCGCTGTTCATTGCCAGAAAGCGGAGGAACGGGCAATCGCCGTGCGAATGGCCAATCTCGCGGCGCAACGCACGCGCCAAACGTAACTGCGAATAATTTGGCGTCATCACGTTGGCCATGACCTGCGGTCGGTTCATTGCCGCGAGCACGCCCTGCGGTGCATGGCCAAGGCCGAGCATCCCGTAGCCGCCGTTGTCATGAATCACGGCGCCGGCCACGGTCACGATCCACGGTCCACGCGCAGCAAGTGGCACGTACGGATTCACCGCATCGTCGGGATAGAAATTGACGAAGTCATCCTGGATCGCCTGCGCCTGATCCGCTTCGCCTCGCTTCAGTAGTTCTGGAAACTCGGCCTCGATGCGGGCAAGTTCCCGCTCCGCCTCGGCAATCGCCACGGCAAGATTCGGATCCCGTTCGGCGAAGCGGGCAATCGTTTCATCGGGAAGGCCAAGCGCATCGGCTCCGCCGCTGCGCGAGCGGATGCGCTTGAGGTTGTCGAGTATCGGGTTCATGGCGTCCTCCGACTATCTAATGCTGTGCCGACTCAAGTCGCCACAGGCAGAATCAACAAGTTAACAAAGAAATCATAGCATTCCGTACCGCTTTCGCCCACCCCCTACACCTTAAAAGCAAGATCCGTTTACCCCCGCAGATACCTGAAAACAGGTCGAACTAAGGCGTACCGTACGCAGCTGAAACACATCGCGCGCAAGCGCGCGTTATAACTCATGTTTCGAAAGATCGGGCACACGAATTCATCTGAAATATTCTTGCGTATCCGTCAACCGGCACAAGGCATTGCAACCGCACATTATGGACACACCGAAGCCATCGATATGGTGGGCCGTGAAGGAATCGAACCTTCAACCTTATTGATGCTCAGCGCGTGCGGACACGTTCTGCAGAGCGGTCAGCGCGATCGAGGCCGGACAGCGCGCGGGCGACATTGAGGAGTACACGCCGCGCAGTGCCGGACAACGCGTTGTAGTGGTCGAGCAGGTCGCGCTCGTCCTCTCGCCCGTAGGCTGGCGGCACTTCGCCGATTTGGTGGTCCGGCGCTTTCTCTCCACGCAGGAGCCGCTTCGGCACGCGAAGCGCCTGCGCGAATAACGCAATCGTGTTCTCGGACGGCCCGTGTTTGCCGCTCATGATGCGCTGTAGCGAGTGACTTGGGCTTGTCCCGACGAATACGTGAAGGCATTGGCAACTTATACGATTGCGTATAGTAGCCGAGTTTACTCGTTGCGGGCGTTGCCCGGAGTGGATCGTGTCGCCGCTGCCCACGCTCAAAACGATACCGAACTATTCCGACTGCGGCCCGGTGCTGAATAAGAACCGGCTACGCGCGCTCGCCAACCTGCACGGCGATCCGTTCGGCGCGCTCGACGCAGGCTGCGTGATCGCAATGAAGTGGACAATGCAGCCGTGGCACTTTGCGATCTACACGGAACGCGCCACGATCCTGCACGCCTAGAGCGGCGTGAAGAAAGATTTTCTAGGGAGTCGAAATCTGCCGCGAACGGCATGATTATTAAGCTGAGTTTTGGACAAACCCGATAGTTTTGGACACCTGAAAAAACGACCGCCCCGGAACCCTTGATTTTGGTGGGCCGTGAAGGAATCGAACCTTCAACCTTGGGATTAAGAGTCCCCTGCTCTGCCAATTGAGCTAACGGCCCGTTGGTTCAAGTCGGCGACGGGGCATCCTGCCGCCGCGCCTCCACGCCATTCGAAAACGCAGTTTCCGAATGGCTTCGCGCCGCTAATCGTGGCGCGCGGGTACGTCCATGTACCCGAGGTTCAAGTCGGCGACGGGGCGTCCTGCCGGCCATCCCCGTTCGGTCGTCTGCAACGTCCCACTAACATTCAATGGGGTGGACGATGGGATTCGAACCCACGACCACCGAGGCCACAACCCGGTGCTCTACCTACTGAGCTACGCCCACCATCGGCCGCCGGCGCCCATTCGGCGCCGACAAAGTAGTATAGCGAAACTCGTCCGGATTCCGAAGCCGCCGTGCGACAGGATGAAGTGCCTCAATCCAGCGCGTCTGCCCCGCCCCACGTCTGTCTCAACTGCGGCGCCGAGATGGAGGGGCGCTATTGCTCGGCCTGCGGCCAGGAAGAGCATTCGCTCGCGGTTCCCCTCCACCGTATGGTCCTCGACTTCCTCTCGGACCAGTTCCAGTTCGACGCGCGCATCTGGCGCACGCTCCACCTTCTTCTGTTCCGGCCCGGGCGCTTGACCCGGGAATACCTCAGCGGCAAGCGCCAGCGCCATATCCCCCCGGTCCGCCTCTATCTGTTCATCAGCATCGTCTTCTTCCTGACGGTGGAGCTGCTGCCCGCGAAATTGACACAGTTTCAGGTGCCCTCCTACGAGCTGCACCCCGCAGTGCCGGCAGCGGCGACCGCGATCGGAGCCGCCGCCAGCAATACAGCACAACGAGCTCGTCGCGCGCTTTCGCCCGGCGCCGCAACCAGCCTCGACAGCGCCGTAAATTCCAAACTGCTGCAGGTCATGCGGGGCAAATCACCCGCGGCGATCAACGGCGTGCGCCATTTCGAGGACTGGCTCGTCAAGCACAGCCTAGCCGCCAAGGCGAATCCAGGCCAATTCCAGCGCGAGTTCTGGAGTAACGCCCCGAAGGTCCTGTTCTTCCTGATCCCCGTTTTCGCGCTGCTGTTGCAGCTGCTTTACCTGCTGCGTCGGCGCTACTACAGCGAGCACCTGGTGTTCGCGCTCCACTACCACAGCGTGGTCTTCCTGAATGTACTCGTCATCGTGTTGGTGTCCGTGGGCGTGCGCTCGGCGCCAGCGCTGTTGGCGAGCATCCTGCATTGGTGCGGAGGACTCCTGACCCTCTGGACGGTTCTTTACATCTTTCCCGCCCTGCACACCGCCTACGCCGACACCTGGCCGCGGGCGATCGGACGCGGCCTAATCCTGGGACTTATATACGGAATCGCACTTCTGTTCGGAACGGCTGCCGCGGTGATGGTGACCTTCGCAATCGGCGCGTAGCAGCGGAATCGTGCGCGCCCGGCAGGACTCGAACCTGCAACCTGCGGCTTAGAAGGCCGCTGCTCTATCCGCTTGAGCTACGGGCGCATTCCGGCGGCATCTTAGCGTAGGAGCAGCGGTCCCCGCCGCGATTTTCCCCATGCTGCACGTCCATTCCTATCGCAGTGGTGGCCGCCGCTCGTGCAAGAGAAGATTGGGGGCACTCGAAGGGATCGCGGCATCAGGGGCCGGCTTTCAGGCCGGGCCCCAGGCGAGTTCGCGTAGCCTGTTGATTTCATCGCGAAGCTGCCCCGCCTGCTCGAACTCCAGATTACGGGCGTGCTCGTACATTTCTTTTTCCAGCGTAGCCAACATCCGTTCGCGTTCGGCATCCGGCATGCGCCGATACTTTTCCCGTTCCTCGGCCGCTCGCGAAAATGCGCTGATCTTGGTTCCATGCGCACCGTAAGCCGCCTCCATGACGTCGAGTACCGCCTTGCGAATGCCTTGCGGCGTGATTCCGTGCTCGACGTTGTAGGCCTGCTGCTTGGTTCGGCGCCGATCGGTTTCCTCCAATGCCCGGCGCATCGAGTCCGTCACCTTGTCCGCGTAGAGGATTGCCCGTCCGTTGAGGTTGCGGGCCGCCCGGCCGATGGTCTGGATAAGTGAACCTTCCGAGCGCAGGAACCCTTCCTTATCCGCATCGAGGATCGTCACCAGTGAAACTTCGGGCAGGTCGAGCCCTTCGCGCAGCAGGTTGATGCCGACCAGGCAATCAAAATCGCCCAGCCGCAGTCTGCGCACCAACTCGGAACGCTCGACCGTGTCAATGTCGGAGTGCAGGTAGCGCGCACGCGCGCCGTGTGCGTTGAGATATTCGGTCAGGTCTTCGGCCATGCGCTTGGTGAGCGTGGTAACGAGTATGCGCTCGTCGCGGGTAGCGCATTCGCGGACTTCCGAAAGGAGATCCTCGACCTGATGGACGACGGGACGCACTTCGACCTGCGGATCCACCAGTCCGGTCGGCCGCACCACCTGTTCCACCACTTGCTCCGCGCGCTGCATTTCATAGGGACGCGGCGTCGCCGAAACATACACCGTCTGCGGCGAAGTATGATCGAACTCCTCGAAACTGAGCGGACGATTGTCGAGCGCCGAGGGCAGGCGAAAACCGTATTCGACTAGCGTTTCCTTGCGCGAGCGGTCGCCGCGGTACATGCCGTTCAACTGCGGCACGGTGACGTGGCTTTCGTCGATGAACAGCAGTGCATCGTCGGGCAGGTAATCGAACAGGCAGGGCGGCGGCTCGCCGGCGACACGTCCGGAAAGATGGCGCGAGTAATTTTCGATGCCGGTGCAGTAGCCGATTTCGAGAATCATTTCCATGTCGAAGCGGGTGCGCTGCTCCAACCGTTGCGCCTCTACCAGCTTGTTCTGCAAACGCAGATCGCGCAGCCGCTCGCCGAGTTCGACGCGAATCTTGTCCACGGCATTAAGCAACGTTTCACGCGGCGTGACGTAATGCGTGCGCGGATAGACCGTTAGCCGCGGCACGCTGCGAACGACTTCACCGGTCAAGGGATCGAAATAGGAAAGTGTCTCGACCTCGTCGTCGAAGAGTTCGATGCGCACCGCCTCGCGTTCGCTTTCAGCGGGAAACACGTCTATCACCTCGCCGCGCACCCGATAGGTGCCGGCGCGGAAATCCGCCTCGTTGCGTTGGTACTGCAATTCCGCAAGCCGGCGCAGAATCTCGCGCTGGTCCACGCGTTCGCCTCGGTCCAGATGCAGCACCATGCTGAGATAAAGTTCTGGATCGCCGAGGCCGTAAATCGCGGAGACCGTGGCTACAATCACCGTGTCGCGCCGTTCGATGATGGCCTTGGTGGCGGAGAGCCGCATCTGCTCGATGTGCTCATTAATCGAAGCGTCTTTCTCAATATAGGTATCGGACACCGGCATATAGGCCTCCGGCTGATAGTAGTCGTAATAGGAAACGAAATATTCCACCGCGTTGCGCGGAAAGAACTCGCGCAACTCGCCGTAAAGCTGGGCGGCAAGCGTCTTGTTGGGAGCGAGAACAAGCGCCGGGCGCCGCAGCGTCTCGATCACGTTCGCGATCGTAAAGGTCTTGCCGGAGCCGGTCACGCCGAGTAGCACCTGGCGCGCAAGCCCGTCCTCAAGCCCGCGCACGAGCCCGGCAATGGCTTCGGGTTGATCGCCCGCCGGCCGGTAGCCGGCCTGCAATTCGAACTTTTGCGGCATCGATAGGAGAGAAATCGTCAGCTGATTATTATAGGCGGCGACATTGGCTAAAATAGTTATTCCAACCGGTTGTCGGCAGACTGCCGGCCCGAACAATGCTTATCCCATTGGAGTGTTTATGGCGATCCAGCCGGCCCGACGCCTCACGGCGATTGCACCTTCGCCTACGCTTGCCATCAGTGCCCGCGCCAAGGAACTGGCAGCCGCGGGACGCAATGTTCTCGATCTCTCCGCCGGCGAACCCGATTTCACGACGCCCGCACACATCCGCGCCGCGGCCATTGCCGCGCTCGAACGCGGCGATACGCATTACACGCCCGTGGACGGTACGCCCACGCTCAAGCGCGCGATTGCAGCCAAATTCTCCCGCGAGAACGGATTGGAATACGCCGCGAACGAACTTATCGCGACCTGCGGCGCTAAGCAAGCGTTGTTCAATCTCTGCCTCGCGTTGCTTAATCCGGGCGACGAGGTGTTGATTCCCGCGCCGTACTGGGTGTCGTATCCGCCCATGGTTCGGCTTGCCGAGGCCGAACCGGTCATCGTCTCCTGCGCCGCGGACACCGGCTTCAAGCTGACCGCACAGGTGCTCGCCGATTCGCTTACGCCGAAGACGCGGCTTGTCATATTGAACAGCCCGTGTAATCCTTCCGGCGCGGCCTACACGCGAAGCGAACTCGAAGGCCTCGCCGAAGTGTTTGCGAAACATCCCGATGTGTTCATCGCCACCGACGATATTTACGAGCATCTGCTCTACCGCGATTCGGGATTCGTCAATTTGCCAATGGCGGCCCCGGCATTGCACTCACGCTGTATCGTTGTCAACGGCGCGTCGAAGGCCTACGCGATGACGGGCTGGAGGCTCGGTTATGCGGCCGGCCCCGCCTGGTTGATCGGCGCGATGGAAAAGCTGCAATCGCAGAGCACCTCGAATCCCGCCAGCGTCTCGCAGGCCGCAGCAGCGGCCGCGCTCACCGGCGACCAGCACTGTGTCACCGAAATGCACGAAGCCTTTCGCGCACGCCGCGACCGTTTCGTTGCGGGCTTGAACAAGCTGCCGGGCATGCATTGCGCGCTTCCCGACGGCGCCTTCTATGCCTTCGCCGATTGCCGCGAGGTAATCGCCGCGCACGGACTCGGCGACGATCTCGCTTTCGCCGAGTGGCTGCTCGAAAAGGCAGAGATTGCTGCGGTTCCCGGCAGTGCGTTCGGTACGCCGGGATACGTGCGTTTCTCCTATGCAACCGACCAAGCCACCCTGGACGATGCGCTCACGCGCATGGTCAGGCATCTCGGATAGAAGCGATTCCTCGCCCCGCGGTGTAGAGTGCATTGCACACGACCGCAACTGCGACTCCATGAACGAGGACGAAATCTGACGGGCTGTGAAGCCTTCTTCGGGGTACAGAAAACGCCTGCCCTTCCGCGGCATCGGCAGCCATCACGGTTTTACGGTTTTCTGGCCTTTTCGCACGAACGCGCCATCATGGTTGACCACCACTCGTCGAGCCGCTTGCTGTTCCCGCCCTGCACGGCCTTGCCGCGCCGCGCCCTTTCGCTACTTCTACGCCGGCTCGGCTGAAAAAAGCTTCAGCGATCGCTAATCGCGCGTGAGTTGGCGCAGCATGACCAAGCGCTGAATCTCGTTGGTGCCCTCGTAAATCTGCATGACCTTGGCGTCGCGCATCAGTTTCTCGGCCGGATATTCCTTGCTGTAGCCGTAACCGCCCAGAATCTGCACCGCCTCCACCGCCGCCCACATGGCGGTGTCCGAACCGAAGGCTTTGGCGTAGGAGGCGTAGAGCGTGTTGTTTTCGCCATGATCCTTGAGCGAAGCCGCATGACGGGCCAGCAGCCGCGCCGCCTCCGTCCGCATTCCCATTTCGGCGATCTTGAACCCGACGCCCTGATGCTCGATCAACGCATGGCCGAAAGACTGCCGCTCTTTTGCGTAGGCGACGGATTCATCCAGCGCGCGTTGGGCGAGACCGGTTGCCAGCGCACCCACCATTGGGCGCGAACGGTCGAAAACCCGCATCGCGACCTTGAAGCCTTCGTTCTCGGCGCCGAGCCGCTGGGTGTCCCCGACCACGACTTCCTCGAAAAATATTTCACAGGCCGGCGAGGCCTTCTGGCCCATCTTCGCGAGGGGCTTGCCCACGGCAAGCCCCTTTGTATCGCGGTCGACCAGAAAGGCCGTGATTCCGCGCGAACGTTCTCCAGGTTCGGTCTTCGCGAAAACCACGAAAAAGTCGGCGACGCTGGCGTTGCTGATCCAGATTTTCTGTCCGCTGATCACCCATTCCTTGCCCTTCTTCTCGGCTCGGGTCTTGATTGCGCTGACGTCCGAACCAGCAGCCGGTTCCGTCAAGGCATAGGCGCCGAAGCCTTCGGCGAGCAGTCCGAAGTACTTCTTGCGTTGCGCCTCGTTGGCGGCGACGTTGATCGGATCGGCGGCGAGGTTGTTCAGCAGAATCGCCAGTGCGATGCCGGTGCAGCCCCAGCCGAGCTGTTCGGCCACCAGAATCAGGTCGAGCACGGAACCGCCGGTACCGCCGAATTCCTCAGGGACGCTGACGTTCATCAGGCCCAGTTCGCGGGCCTGCGCAACAACATCCTTCGGGAATTCGCTCCTCGCATCGTATCCGGCAGCCTGCGGAGCGATGACCTCGCGCCCGAATTTCTGCGCGAGATCGCGAATCATCCCCTGTTCTTCATCCAACGCAAAATCCACGCTAGCTCCCTGTCCGAATGTCGTAATCGATCATTTTAATGGAACGCGCTTCAACCGCCCGCCTGGCGGCCATGACAAGCGCCGTAGCGAAGACCGCTGCCGCAGGGGCAGGGGTCATTTGTGGCGAAGCGCCGATGCAGATCGCGCCGTCGGGGATCCTGTCCGGGCTCGACCGGTCCAAGCCGTTCGCGTCCATCGAAGCGGCAATCGGCGAATACTCCATCGCGGCGCACATAGTGCAGGAAAAGTTGAACCCAGCAGCGTCCTTCAAAACGCTCGCGCCAGTGCGGCAACAGGCCACCGCGATAGACCAGTGCATCGCCGGGCGGCAGCGTGATGACGCGGGCTTCGCCCTGCGCTTCCACCCATATCGGCTACCCGGAGGAGATATCGCCGCCGAGCGTAAGGGTCACACTGATCTCGCAGGAAGGACGGTCGGTATGCTTGGGCAGGACCGCGCCCTCGCAATAGATGCGCAGGTACGAATAGGCGGGAAACAAAACGAGACCGGTCGCTGCTTCGATAGCTGGACGGGATTGCGCGAGAATCACCTCTCCCATGCTGTCGGCATAGCGTCCCCAGGCATTTAACGCCGCCTCCGGCGCGTAATAGTTCGCCAAATCACGATTGGCGACGGCATAGGCGGCACACATTAGGGCCGCCGATTGCGGTATCAATTCCGGCACGAAGCCGTAGCCGGCTTCCGCGAAAACTGGTACGTCTTTCAATCGCCTTACTCCTCAGTGTCCATCGTCACGGGACGGCGGCGATCACGGATCCACTCGCTCCACGAACCAGCATATAGCTTCGCGCCGATTAGCCCGGCATGTTCCATCGCGAGCAGGTTATGGCAGGCCGTCACCCCCGAGCCGCAGTAATGCACCACCCGTTCCGCGTGATCAGCCGCCAGCTCACCGAACCGTTCACGAAGCTTTGGCACGGGCAGAAAGCGACGATCGGCGTCGAGATTTCCGGCGAAGGGCCGATTGCGAGCGCCAGGAATATGCCCGGCAACCGGATCCAGCGGCTCGGATTCCCCCCGGTAGCGCGGCGCCGCGCGAGCATCCACCAGTACGCCCGGCGTCTCGGCCGCCACGATGCGCAGAACCTCCGCCGCCGTGACAAATTCCGTGAGCGAAGGCCGAGCCGTAAACTTCGCCGCTTGCGGTGCCGTGGCGGTGCCCGGAACGAGCGCACCGCCAGCCGCACGCCAAGCCTCGAGTCCTCCGTCCAGCACTGCGACGGACGCATGCCCCAACCAGCGTACGAGCCACCACAGCCGGGCGGCGAACATGCCGCAGGCATCGTCGTAGGCGACTATCTGGGTATCCGGGCCAACGCCTTCGCGCGAAAACCAGGCCGTCAGCATGCCACGATCGGGCAGAGGATGGCGGCCGGTGGCCGGACCCGGCGGTGCCGCCAGCACGTGATCGAGATCCGCATGACGGGCACCGGGAATGTGACCGGCACGGTAGGCGCGTATCCCGACCTGCGGGTCGCTTGCCGAAGCCCGGCAATCGAATGTCCGCCAGCCGGGCTTGCTCAGGTGCCGAAGCAGTGTTTCGGCTTTGATCAAGGTGGTGTAAGGCACGGCTCCACCGAATGAACGGTCCTTCGTTGCTTATACTGTGCCCCGCTCCGCACGACAACGCAAACCCGAGGACTTCCGCATGGCCACGCTTGCCGGCAAGACGCTGTTTATCACCGGCGCCAGCCGCGGCATCGGTGAGGCGATCGCCGTGCGCGCCGCCCGCGACGGGGCCAACGTCGCAATCATCGCGAAAACCGATCGGCCAAATCCGAAGTTACCAGGAACGATTCACACTACCGCGCAAGCCGTTGAAAAGGCTGGAGGTAAAGCGCTCGCGCTGGCGGTGGATATCCGCGATGCCGATGCCATCGGCGCCGCCGTCACTCGCACGGCCGAAGCCTTCGGCGGCATAGACATCCTGATCAACAATGCGAGCGCGATTTATCTTGCCGGCACCGCCGATACGCCCATCAAGCGCCTGGATCTGATGCTCGACGTCAACCTGCGCGGCAGCTTCGTCTGTGCGCAGGCCTGCCTGCCCTGGCTGCGCAAGGCATCCAACCCGCACATTCTTGCGATGGCGCCGCCGCCGAATCTCGACCCGCGCTGGTTTCGTCACCACGTCGCCTACACCCTCAGCAAGTACGGCATGAGCCTCGCCGCCTTCGGCTTGGCCGCAGAGTTCGCAAAAGACGGCATCGCCGTCAACACGCTGTGGCCGCGCACGGTCATTGCGACCGCCGCGCTCGCCATGCTGGGCGGGCTGGTGCAACCTGAACAGTGCCGCAAGCCGGGGATCGTCGCCGACGCTGCGCACGCGATACTCACCCGCAACGCCCGCGAATGCACGGGCCGACATTTCATTGACGAGGAGGTGCTCGCCGAAGCCGGCGTCAGCGATTTCGAACACTACGCCGTCAAGCGAGGCGTGCCGTTGGCGCCCGATCTCTTTCTCGACTAGGGGTGTTCTTTCGGTCCTGTGCCGCCGGTTTCTCCTCCGCCACCGAAGTCGGAATCCGGTTCCGGTTCAGGTACGGGTTGTGGGCGCACAATCCGTTCGACGTTGTCACCGCTGCGCCGTTTAGACGCGGTACGCGCACCGCGCTTGCGTCGGGTTATCGGCGAACGCTTGGCGCGGGGAGTCTTGACCACAGCGGGCGCAACCCGCGAAGACACCATATCGTCACCCCGCCAGCGGGTGAAGGGAAATGGTCGCTGCTCGGTGTTGTAGGTCAGGTAGTCCATGATTTCCGCCGAGAAGCGCGCGAGTCCGTGCCCGAAACCGGTGAGCTGCGGATTGGTTTCACCGCTCGCAAGCATGCTGAAAAACTGGAACAGCGCCGTGAACCCCATCAAGAAAAGTGCACAGCAAAGCACGGGAACGAAAATCAGCATGAACGCGAATCGGCGCCACGCGGCGCCAGCCAGAACGTGACTCGTCCAGCTCGATTCTTCCATGCCGGAATACCCTTTGTTCGTACGCGCGAAAGCTTAACAGACCCGCACGAAAAACCGCCATGCCGCCAGAATACATCGATATCGGCGCCAATCTGACCCACGACAGTTTCGATCACGATCGTGACGCGGTCATCGAGCGCGCGCGTACAGTCGGGGTGACCCGTATGATTGTCACCGGCGCCGATCTCCCCCTCTCGCATGCGGCTATCGCACTGGCCGGCGAGCACCCAGGCCTGCTCTACGCCACAGCCGGTGTCCACCCGCACCAGGCGGCCGGATTCTCGGCGGCCACCGCACGGAACATCGAAGCACTGATCGAGCGACCCGAAGTAGTTGCCGCGGGCGAATGCGGACTCGACTATTTTCGCGATTTCTCGCCACGATCGGCGCAGCACGAAGCATTCGCGGCGCAGATCGAACTTGCAACAAAACACACCAAGCCCCTTTTCCTGCACCAACGCGAAGCGCACGACGATTGGCTCGCCATCCTCGATGAATTCGGACCGCGGCTGCCACGCGCGGTGGTGCACTGCTTCACGGGCACCGCGGCCGAACTCGACGCCTGTCTAGAACGCGGGTTTTACATCGGCATTACCGGCTGGATCTGCGACGAACGCCGTGGCCGACACCTGTTGGATCTTGTTGCGCGCATTCCCGCCGGGCGGCTCATGCTCGAAACCGATTCCCCTTACCTACTGCCGCGCGATCTCGAACCGAGACCCGCAAGCCGCCGCAACGAACCTTGCTGGCTGCCGCACATCGCCCGGACGGTGGCGAACGCACGCGGAGAAACGCCGGAAGAGACCGCCGCGCATACCACGGCTGCCGCAGTCGCCTTCTTCGGTCTCGAGAGCCAAGGTCTGAAGTTACAATAGCGTCATTCACTGATCCGCAACGAGGGAGACAACAATGGATTCGAAGGCGAGCGCGCAATTCTGTGACCGCGCCTGGGACGAAGAGATAGTGCCGACGATCGAGGAATACATCCGCATTCCCGCCAAATCGCCGAACTACGATCCGGACTGGGAAACAAACGGGTACATAGAAAAAGCGGTCAGCCTCGCCGCCGATTGGTGCCGGGAACATGCCCTGCCGGACATGAGACTGGAAATCCATCGTCTGCCCGGACGCACGCCGCTGCTTTTCCTAGAAATTCCCGGAACCCTGCCGCAAGCCGACAAAAAGCCTTGCATCTTGCTCTACGGGCATCTCGACAAACAGCCGGAGTTCGAAGGCTGGCACAAGGGACTCGACCCCTGGAAGCCCGTGATCAAGGACGGCAGGCTTTACGGACGCGGCGGCGCCGACGACGGTTATGCCGTGTTTTCCTCGCTCACCGCTATTCGCGCGCTCCGGGAACAAAACGTGGCGCACGCGCGCTGCGTGGTGATGATAGAGCTTTGCGAAGAGAGCGGCAGCTACGATCTGCCGCACCATTTCGAGGCGCTCGCCAAACGCATAGGCACACCGGATCTGGTGGTCTGTCTGGACGCCGAATGCGGCAACTATGAACAGTTCTGGTGCACAACCTCGCTGCGCGGCAACCTGGTTGGCACACTCAGCGTCGACATCCTTACCGAAGGCGTGCATTCCGGCGGAGCGGGCGGCATCGTGCCCTCCAGTTTTCGCATTCTGCGCACGCTGCTCGAACGGGTCGAGGACGCGGCGACGGGCGTAATCAAGCCCGATACGTTCTCCGTGGACGTGCCCAACCAGCGCCTCGAACAGGCCCGCCGTTCGGCCGAGGCACTGGGCGAAACCACCTGGCGCCGATTCCCTTTCGTCGCGGATGCCGGACCGGCGACGCGCGATCCATTCAATCTCGTACTCGCCAACACTTGGCGTGCCTGTCTGGAGGTAGTAGGTGCCGCGGGATTGCCCGCTCCCGCCGCAGCCGGCAACGTGCTGCGCCCGCGAACTGCAGCCAAGCTCTCCTTCCGGCTGCCGCCGACCGCCGATCCTGAGGCTGCGGCCGCGGAAGCCAAGCAATTGCTTGAAGAGAATCCCCCCCAGGATGCAAAGGTAACTTTCGAGGTGACTTCAACGATGGGCGGCTGGGACGCACCGCCGCTTGCCAAATGGCTCGAAGCGGCCATCCAGGAAACCTCGAACCGGCACTTCGGCAAGCCCGCGATGTATCTCGGCACCGGCGGCAGCATTCCCTTCATGGGTATGCTGGGCGAGCAGTTTCCCGAGGCCCAGTTTCTCGTTACCGGCCTGCTGGGACCTCAATCCAACGCTCACGGCCCGAACGAATTTCTGCATATCGCAACGGGCAAGAAGCTCACCGCCTGCGTGGCCGACGTACTGGCCGCGCACGCAGCCCGCGAGAAATAAAAAACTTCTCTGTCCGGCCTGTCAGGCTGCGCGCGGTGCTGCCTGGAGACGTATCCAGGCCTCGGAGCAGCCCGCCCGGACTGGCATATCCGGTTCCAACGGCGGCAACTGCTCCACGAGTTGGGCAAACGTAAGGATGCCTTTCGGGCAGGTGAGCTGGAATTCGAGCCGATCGTCGATAACCAGAAATCCTTCAAGCGGCACCGTGCCCGCCGCCAATCGGGCGGCGGCAATCTTGTGCTCGAGCACGCTGAGGGGGTTGGGGAAAATAAATCGTCGCTTACCACTCAAGGTCCATTCGGCCAGCCGCTCGCCCGCGATCAGACGACCTTCCCCCTCGAGTGTTTCGAGCAGATAAATACCCTCCGGACGGAGCAACGCCGTCTCGACGTGCACGAAACCTTCCACACCATCCGCCAGCACCAGACTGGAGCACGAGGCTATGGCGTTTTTCCGCAAGAAACGGCGCAGCCGGGAACGCATGCGAGAACCGGGTAAGGAGGCCATCGAACTAACTTATCCCGGTCGGCTACCGGTCAGCGTTTGGGCAAAAGCCACCCAATCGCCGATCAGGCTGTAGAGAGGATGCGTGAAAGTCGCCGGGCGATTATGCTCGAAGAAGAAATGCCCGATCCAGGCAAGCCCGTAGCCCGCCACCGGTACCGCAATCAGGAGCCACCAGAACCGCGTCACGATTGCCGCTATTAACAAAGCAATGATGATGAGGTTGCCCGAAAAATGCAGCCCCCGATTGACCGGATTCCGGTGCTGAGAAAGATAAAACGGGTAGAACTCCCGAAAACCGGCGAAACGAGCATGATTCCTGGGACGCGAATTCACGCACTCAAGTATATAAGGAAACTCTGATTTGTTCGGAGACTTCATATGCTGCATTGACGCCCCACCACGAATCGGGCACGCAGGTGCTCGATTCGGCGCAAAACAAAGCCGGGCATGCGCCGGCATTCGAAGGAGTGGCACTCACCGCATGCGGACAAGTATAAAATGCCAACGTTTCCCGTTAGATGAAGCGTCTGACATGCCACGCGGGAAGGTAGCTGCTTGCGATGCGGCCTGCAAAAACGAGGTGTGGGTAAGCAGCGCCATACCGATTGAAAGCGATACCCGACACGCACAAGCGTCCGATCGAGTGTCAGTGTAATAAAGCCATGAGTCTGTTCGCCGAGCTCAAGCGCCGTCACGTCTATCGCGTGGCAATCGCCTATGCGGTCACGGCCTGGTTGCTGCTACAACTCGCCTCGATTCTGTTCCCGGCCTTCGGGGCACCCTCGTGGGCGATTCGACTGTTGTTCGGCTTCCTGTTGTTCGGCCTTCTGGTAGCGATTCTGCTTGCCTGGGCATTCGAGGTCACGCCCGCGGGGGTGCGACGCACCGAATCCGCCGACTCCGAAGCGGCACGCTCGGAGGCCACGGGACGGCGGGTCGGACGCCGGCTCGACTTCGCGATCATCGCGATACTCGTGGCGGCCGTGGGTGTGCTTGCGTGGCGGTTGAGTATGCAGTCGGCCGCGGTTTCGTCCCATCCGGCGATCGCCGCCTCCGCCTCCGCAGCCCCGTCCAGGCAAGCAGTAGCCCCAGCGACGGCCATCCCCGCAAAATCCATTGCCGTGCTGCCATTCGAGAACCTGAGCACGGACAAGGCGAACGACTACTTCGTCACCGGCATGCAGGTCCTGATTCTGACCAAGCTCGCCGACATCGGCGATTTGAAGGTGATCTCGCGCACCTCGACACTGCAATACGCCAGCCACCCGGACAATCTGGAAACCATTGCTCGGCAATTGGGTGTGGCCACTATTCTTGAAGGTAGCGTGCAAAAGGCCGACAACCAGGTGCTGATCAACGTGCGGTTGATTGACGCGCGCACCGATGCACAGATCTGGGCCGAGGCTTACCCGCGTACGCTGGACAATGTGTTTGGGGTCGAGGGTGAGGTGGCCGAGAAGGTCGCCGTGGCGCTGCAGGCGAAGCTCTCGCCCGCGGAGACCCAGCGCCTCGCCACCGCCCTCAGTCCCGATACAACCGCCAACGATCTGTTCCTGCGCGCCGAGTACTTCGCCAACCGCGGTCAAATCAACTACGACACGGCTGCGTTCCGGCAGGCGATTCCGCTGTATCAACAGGCGATCGTCAGGATTCCACACTTCGCCTTGGCGCGGGCGCGGCTGTCCTACGCCGAAAGTGCGGTGGCCTGGTTCGGAGGCGGCGGCGATACCCGGCAACTCAATGCGGAGGCGCATGCGCAGGCCGAGCTGGCGCTCGCTCTGCAACCGGGTCTCGCCGAAGCCCATCTGGCCCTCGGCTACAGCGACTACTGGGGCCGGGGCGACTACGCCGGCGCGCTCACGGCATTCGCGGCGGCGCTCAAGGAGCGTCCCAATGATGCCGCCACGCTCAAGGCAATGGGCTACGTGCTGCGCAGGCAAGGGAACTTCGACGCGGCCATCGGTGCGCTGCAGCAGGCGCTCACACTCGATCCGCGCAACACCGGCCTGGCCTCCGAGCTGGCCTCGACTTACATGATGGCGAGCCACTACGCCGAGGCCGAACGGTTGTTGCGGCGCGCTTTGGCCCTGGATCCGGACAATATCCAGGCGAAACTCAACTACTCCACCGCTATCCTGTACGGCAGCGGCGATGTGACCCGTGCTTTGACCGAGGCGCAGGGCAACGACCCACAGTTGCAATTGCAACGGGTGACCCTGCTGACCTATCAGCGCAAATACCGTGAAGCGCTCGCCCTTATGGCGGGCGTTCCCGACACACCGAACAACTTCTCCTACATTGAGGGTCCCAAGACGCTGCAACTGGCCAATCTGTACCGACTGGCCGGCGATATCACGCACGCACAGGCCCTGTATGCACAGGCGCTGCCGCAAGTACGTGTCGGACTCGCCGCGCAGGCCGGCAACGCCATCCAGTTGAGCTTCGTCTGGGGAAATATCGCCGCGGCCGAACTGGGGCTGGGCCGGACTGATGCCGCGCTGACCGCGATTACCAGGTCGCAGACACTGGTGACTCAATCCAACGATCACGTCTACGGTCCGTCGCAGGCCGAGTCCAATGCCGAGCTGTACGCCCAGGCTGGCCGCGCGGACCTCGCCGTGCCGCTGCTCGAAAAGGCGTTCGCCACTCCCGGTATCGGCAATTACTATTCGCCCCTGATGCTCTGGCTCGACCCTGCTTGGGATCCGATCCGCAAAAACCCGAACTTCCAGGCGCTGCTGAAGAAGTACGCTCAATACCGTCCGGCCAGCGCCGCTACCACCGCACCTGCTGCCGCGACGGCGGCAACGTCGTGAGCGACAAACCGCCTTTCTTCGCCGAACTCAAGCGCCGTCATATCTACCGTGTGGCGATTGCCTATATCGTCGCAGCCTGGTTGCTACTTCAGCTCGCTGCGATTCTATTCCCGACCTTCGGGGCACCCTCGTGGGCGATTCGCCTGTTGTTCGCCTTTCTGGTGATCGGCTTTCTGGTAGCAATTCTGTTTGCCTGGACCTTCGAGGTCACACCCGAAGGCATGCGCCGCACCGAATCCGCCGACTCCGGGGAGGCGCGCCCGGCGGCAACGGGCCGACTCGTCGGGCGCAGGCTCGACGTCGCGATCATCGCGATCCTCCTGGCGGCAGTGGCTGTACTCGCCTGGCGGCTGGCGTCGCATCCGGAAAAGGTCTTGCAGCCGGTGACGGCGATCACGTCCAGCACGGCAACCACGATTCCCGCCAAGTCCATCGCGGTGCTGCCGTTCGAGAACCTGAGCGCCGACAAGGGCAACGCCTACTTCGCCGACGGCATGCAGGATCTGATCCTGACCAAACTGGGCGACATCGGCGACCTGAAAGTCATCGCCCGCACCTCGACAATGCAATACGCGAGTCACCCTGACGATCTGAAAACCATTGCGCGACAGCTCGGTGTCGCAAACATCCTCGAAGGCAGCGTGCAGAAGGTCGGCAACCAGGTGTTGATCAACGTGCAGTTGATCGATGCGCGCACGGACAGCCACATCTGGGCGGAGAGCTATCAGCGCAAGCTGGGCAACGTGTTCGGCGTCGAGGGCGAAGTGGCCGAGAAGGTCGCCGCGTCACTGAAGGCCAAGCTCTCACCCGCCGAAACCCGGCAACTCGTCACCGCCCTCAGTTCCGATGCAGCCGCCAACGATCTGTTCCTGCGCGCCGAGTACTACACCAACCGCGGCTTCATAAACAGCGACACGGCGGCGTTCCGACAGGCGATCCCGCTGTATCAGCAGGTGATCGCCAAAGACCCGAACTTCGCCCTGGCGCGGGCGCGACTGTCCTATGCCGAGAGTGAACTGGCCTGGTTCGGTGGCGGCAGCGATGCCCGACAGCTCAACGCGGAGGCGCGTGCGCAGGCCCAACGGGCACTCGCGTTGCAACCGGATCTTGCCGAAGCTCATCTGGCGCTGGGTTTCAGCGATTACTTTGGCCAGTCGGATTATCCGGCGGCACTCACAGCGTTCGCGGCGGCGCTCAAGACAAATCCGAACGACGACGACGCGCTTGCGGCGACGGGCTATGTGCTGCGCCGGCAAGGGAACTTCGAGGCAGCCATAGACTCGCTGCAACGGGCGCTCACACTCGATCCGCGCGACACCGGTCTGACCGTCGAGCTGGGGCAGACCTACATGATGGCAAGCCGCTACGGCGAGGCCGAGCGCTTGTTCCAGCGGGCCTTGGCCCTGGATCCGGACAATATCACTGCGAAACTCGTTTACCCCTACGCCATTCTGTTAAACAGCGGCGATGTGACCCGTGCCCTGGTCGAGACGCCGGGCGACGATCCGCAATTGCAATTGCAGCGGGTGTATTTGCTCGCGCTCCAGCGCAAGTACCATGAAGCGATCGCCCTGCTCGAAGACATTCCCGATACACCGGACAACTTCGCTCAATTCAGCCCCAAGACCTTGCAACTGGCCGATCTGTACCGGCTCGCCGGCGACAGCACACGCGCACGGGTCTTGTATGGGCAGGCGCTGCCGCGAGCCCGCGCCCAGCTTGCTGCACAGGCCGGTAACGCCGCCATCCAACTGAGTGTCGTCTGGACCAATATTGCCGATGCCGAACTGGGCCTCGGACACACCGATGCCGGGTTGGCGGCGATTACGAGATCGCAGGCGCTGGTGATTCAATCCAATGATCACACCCTCGGTCCGCTGGTCGCCGAGTTCAATGCCGCGCTGTATGCCGAAACCGGCCGCGCGGACCTCGCCGTGCCGCAGCTCGAACACACCCTCGCCATGCCCGGCATCGGCTATTACTATGCACCCGTGATGCTGTGGCTCGATCCGTCCTGGGATCCGATTCGCGACAAACCGCGCTTTCAGGAGCTGCTGAAGAAGTACGCCCAATACCGCCCGGCCGGCGCCACCGGTACCGCACCCGCCCTCGCGACAGCGAACGCCGGCGAGACGCAGCACGAGTAAAACCGGCGACACGCCGACGCTCCTTCTTTCGTTTCGTCATTCGGATCGCGCCGCTGTACGCGGAATGACGAGATGGGAAAAATCCAAAACACTCGATAAAGATTGCCCGACAAAGCTCACGGGCACAGCCGTCCGGTAACTTCTTACAGGATCGGGACGTGATGGTCGGCACGGCCCGTCTTGTCCGGATGTATTAAGTGGACTAAAATAGTCCTGTATTTTGACCCGAGCGAGAATCATGCTGCGGATGAGCAAACTGGCCGACTACGCAGCCTTAATGCTCGCGACCATGGCGGAGCGGCCAGCGGAGACCTATACCGCCGCCGGCATCGCGGCGGAAACCGGCGTCAGCCTGCCGACTGCGAGCAAGCTCCTGAAGATGCTTGGGCACGCGGGGCTGGTGGCTTCTCAGCGCGGCGCCCACGGCGGTTACAGTCTGGGACGTGCGCCTTCCGCCATCAGCGCCGCGGACGTGATCGAAGCGGTCGAGGGTCCGCTCGCCATGACCGAATGCACGCTCGCTCCGGGGCTGTGCGATCTCGAGCCGACCTGCCAACTCGGCTCGCAATGGCAGGGGCTTTCGGCCGCGATCCGCCGCGCACTCTCCGAGATCACGCTGGCCGATCTGATCGGCGATCCGATCGTGCCGGTGCTTTCGCTGCGCCGCCGCGTCAAGGTGCCCGTCTTACGCATGGAGCAGACGCATGGCAACGCCTGAACGCGAAGTCAGCGAACTCCTCGAACGCCGCTACAAGGACGGCTTCTATACCGACATCGAATCGGACACTATCGCGCCCGGGCTCGACGAAGACGTCATCCGTCTGATCTCCGCCAAGAAGGGCGAGCCGGAATGGATGTGCGAATGGCGCCTGGAATCCTTCCGCCGCTGGAAGGAAAAGCCGGAGCCTGCGTGGGCGCATGTGCGTCATCCGAAGATTGATTATCAGGCAATTTCCTACTATTCCGCGCCCCGCACCAAGAACAGGGAGGGGCCGAAAAGTCTGGACGAAGTCGATCCTAAACTGCTCGAAACTTACGAGAAGCTCGGCATTCCGCTGCACGAACGTGCGGCGCTCGCCGGTGTTGCAGTGGACGCCGTATTCGACAGCGTCTCGGTCGCCACCACCTTCAAGAAAAAACTCGGCGAGGCCGGCGTCATCTTCTGCCCCATTTCAGAGGCCATCCGTGAACACCCCGAACTGGTGCGCGCATATCTCGGCAGCGTCGTGCCGCGGGGCGACAACTTCTACGCCAGCCTGAACTCGGCCGTATTTACCGACGGCTCCTTCGTCTATGTGCCGAAGGGCGTGCGCTGTCCGATGGAGCTCTCCACCTACTTCCGCATCAACGCGGCCAACACCGGCCAGTTCGAGCGCACGCTTATCATCGCTGACGAAGGTGCGCACGTGAGTTATTTGGAAGGCTGTACTGCACCTCAGCGCGACGAAAACCAATTGCACGCGGCAGTGGTCGAACTTGTCGCGCTCGAAGGAGCCGAGATCAAGTATTCAACCGTACAGAACTGGTACCCCGGTGACGAGGAAGGCCGCGGCGGGATTTACAACTTCGTCACCAAGCGCGGCGACTGCCGTGGGAACAACTCGAAGATAAGCTGGACCCAGGTCGAAACCGGCTCCGCGATCACCTGGAAATATCCGAGCGTGATTCTGCGCGGTGACAACTCGGTCGGCGAATTCTATTCGGTTGCGGTAACGAACAACTACCAGCAGGCAGACACCGGCACCAAGATGATTCACATCGGCAAAAACACCAGCAGCACGATTATTTCCAAGGGCATCTCGGCCGGCCACGGCCAGAACGCCTACCGCGGCCTCGTTCGTGTCGCGGCTGGCGCTGAAAACGCGCGCAACTACACGCAGTGCGATTCGCTCTTGATGAGCGATCATTGCGGCGCACACACATTTCCCTATATCGAGGTCAAGAACCCGACGGCGCGGGTCGAACACGAGGCGACCACGTCGAAAATCGCCGAAGATCAATTGTTTTACCTGCGCAGCCGCGGATTGTCGGAAGAAGACGCGGTGAATCTGGTCGTCAACGGCTTCTGCAAAAGCGTATTCCAGAAATTGCCGATGGAATTCGCCGTCGAGGCAGGGCGGCTGCTCGCGGTCACTCTGGAAGGAGCCATCGGATAATGGGAAAAAGCATGCTTACGATCACCGGCCTTCAGGCCAACGCGGGGGGCGCGCCTATTCTTCACGGCGTCGACCTCGACGTTCCAGCAGGCGAAGTGCACGCCATCATGGGACCGAACGGTTCCGGTAAATCCACGCTTGCTCACGTCGCCGCCGGGCGGCCCGGCTACGAGGTCACGGGCGGCAGCGTCAAACTCGACGGGCGCGAACTGCTCGATCTGATGCCCGAGGAACGTGCCCGTGAAGGGCTTTTCCTCGCACTCCAATACCCGGTCGAAATTCCAGGTGTTAACAACGTCTATCTTCTCAAGGCGGGACTGAACGCTCTACGCAAGCATCGCGGTGAATCCGAACTCGACGCCTACGAATTCCTGAAACTCGCGCGAGAGAGAATCAAGCTGCTCGATCTCGATGCATCCTTCCTCAACCGCAACGTGAACGAGGGCTTCTCCGGCGGCGAGAAAAAACGCAACGAGATTCTGCAACTGATGCTTTTCGAACCGCGTGTCGCGCTGCTCGACGAAACCGACTCCGGACTCGACATAGACGCGCTCAAGATCGTCGCCGAAGGCGTGAACGGCATGCGCTCGCCCGGGCGCAGCATCGTGCTCGTTACGCATTACCAGCGCCTGCTCGATTACATTCATCCCGACGTCGTGCACGTGATGATCGGCGGACGCATCGTCAAATCCGGCGACGCCGAGCTTGCAAAAACGCTGGAGGCGCGCGGTTACGACTGGCTCAGGGAGGCCGCGTGAGCGCGGAATCCCCGCTCGTCTCCGCCCTGCCCCGCCCGGCCGCGGACGGCTTTGCCGGAGTCCGCACACGCGCACGCAAACGGTTCGTCGAACTCGGCCTGCCGACCCGCGGCAATGAAGCCTACAAATTCACGGACCTCGCTTCGCTTGGCGCCGAGGCCTGGCCGCGCGCAAGGCCCGGTGCCGTTGCCGCCGCGTTGCCACCCGCGCTCGGCCGCCGCGTCGTATGGAGCGACGGTGTCCTCGGCGAAAACAGCACGAGCGGTCTGGTCTCGTCGCTCGCCGATCTCGCCGATGCACCGCCGCCGGCACTCGTCGAGCTGCTCGGCAGCCTCGCGCGTGAAGACGATTCGATCGCCGCACTCAACACGGCGCTCTTCGATCACGGCGTCTGGATAGACGTGCCGGAAAACGAACACCCGGCCGAAGCCCTGGAACTCGTTTTTGCCACAAGCACACGCGACTCGCCCGGGGCGACGCATGCACGTATCGTATTGCGACTTGGCGCCGGCAGCCGTCTGACCCTGATCGAGCGGCACCTGGGCGGCGGCGAAACACGGTCGCTTTCCACCCGGGTTTCCGAGATCGTACTCGAAACCGGTGCCGAACTCACGCATTTGCGTCTCAACGAGGCAGCGGGCAACACGACCCTGCTTGGAAACACCGCCGTGCGCGTCGGCGAAGGCGCGCGCTACCGTTACCTCACGCTCGACCTCGGCGCAAAACTCGCACGGGAAACGCTCGACATCACGCTGGCAGGCAACGACGGTCACACGGAACTGGCCGGACTTGCATTGCTCGACGGAAGGCGCCACAGCGACCAGCATGTCACGGTCGAACACCTGGGACTGCGCACCCGCAGCAGGCAGAACTTCCGCGGCGTACTCGACGGCCGCAGCCGGGGTATTTACAGCGGTCTCGTTCGCGTGCAGCCCGGCGCGCAAAAATCGGACTCGGGGCAGGAATCGGCAAATCTCCTCCTCTCGCGCCACGCGGAAGCCGACGTTCGCCCGCAACTCGAAATCTACGCCGACGACGTCGTCTGCACGCACGGCGCCGCAACCGGCACGATCGATCCCGACGCGCTGTTCTACCTTCAGAGCCGCGGCGTAGGCGCCGACGCCGCCCGGCGGATGATCGCCTACGGCTTTGCCGCGCGGACGCTGAACATGCTCGAAGACGCGAAGCTGCACCGCGCGCTCGCCGGCCTGCTGGCCGACCGCCTGGATGCTCCGACCGAGGTTCGGGAATGGCTGTAACGGCAAGCGAAGCGACCCGCACGACGTTCGATCCTCGACGCCTGCGCGCCGACTTTCCGGCTCTCGCGCAGGAAGTGCGCGGGCGTCCGCTCGTCTACCTCGATAACGCGGCAACAACGCAGAAGCCGCAATCCGTAATCGAGGCGGTATCCAATTATTACCGCTACAACAATGCCAATGTGCACCGCGGCGTGCACACCTTGTCCGAGCGGGCGACGGCGCTTTACGAGAACGCGCGCAAGACGGTTGCCCGCTTCATCGGTGCAGGCGCGCCGGAGGAAATAGTCTTCCTGCGCGGCGCGACCGAGGCAATTAACCTCGTCGCCGGAAGCTGGGGTGCGGCGAACATCGGCGCCGGCGACGAAATACTCCTCAGCGAACTCGAACACCATTCGAACATCGTTCCCTGGCAGTTGCTTGCGGAGCGCGTCGGCGCGAAGATCGTGGTCGCGCCGATCAACGAAAGCGGCGACGTTCCGCTCGATTCGTTCAAAAAGCGGGTTTCCCGGCGCACGAAGCTCGTCGGTATCGCCCATGTCTCCAACGCCCTCGGCACCGTGAATCCCGTCGCGGAAATGACCGCACTTGCGCACGCGGCAGGCGCGAAAGTCCTGGTGGACGGCGCTCAGGCCGTGGGCCATCTACCCGTCGACGTCGCCGAACTCGACTGTGATTTCTACGCCCTTTCTGCACACAAGATGTACGGCCCCATGGGCATCGGCGCGCTGTACGTGCGCGGCGAGATCGCGGCCCACATGCCGCCATGGCAGGGCGGCGGCGACATGATCCGCGCCGTACGCTTCGAAAAAACGCTCTATGCCGAGCCGCCGCAGCGCTTCGAGGCCGGCACGCCGAACGTCGCCGGCGCGATCGGTCTCGCCGCCGCAATCGAATACCTCGAAGCACTCGGCATGAGCCGGCTTGCCGCGTGCGAAGACGAGTTGCTCGCCTTCGCACTGGACCGTCTCGCCACCGTGAAGAGCCTGCGCTTCATCGGTGTACCCGAGAAACGTGCGGGCGTGATCTCGTTCACGCTTGCCGGCGTGCACCCGCACGATCTCGGCACCCTTCTTGACCACGCGGGCATCGCCATCCGCACCGGTCATCATTGCGCAATGCCGGTGATGGAACATTACGGCGTGCCGGCGACGGCGCGTGCTTCCTTCGGCCTGTACAACACCGAAGACGATGTGGCCCAGTTGGCGAATGCGCTCGACGAAGCTCGCGGAGTGTTCGGAAAATGATGGACGCCGAACTCTCCGCGCTCTATCGCGATCTTATCATCGATCACAACAAGAGTCCGCGCAATTTCCGTACGCTCGAACCGCCGCGTGCCGAAGCCGAAGGCTACAACCCACTCTGCGGCGACCGGCTCACCGTGTACGTCCGTCTCAAGGACGACCATATCGAGGAAGCCACCTTCCAGGGTTCCGGCTGCGCCATCTCTGTAGCCTCCGCGTCGCTGATGACCGAAAGCCTGCGCGGCAAGACGCCGGAAGAAGCACAGGCGCTTTTCGAGAAAATGCACGGCCTCCTCACCGGCGGCGGCGCAACGCCTAACCTCGACGAACTCGGCAAACTCGGCGCGCTTTCCGGCGTTAAGGCCTACCCATCGCGTGTGAAGTGCGCGACGCTCGCCTGGCACACTCTGCAATCCGCGCTCGCAGGCACGGCCGAGCCGGTCACGACGGAGTAAGGAGTAAAGAGTATGTGGGGTGGACAAACGGTTACGGTCGTGCGCGACTGTCCCGGCATCCTGATCCCGTCGGGCACCGAGGTCGTGATTCCGGAAGGCACCGATGTACAGGTCACGCAATCGCTGGGCGGTAGCGTCACGGTGCATATCGGAGGCAACCTGGTGCGCGTTTCCGGCAGCGACGCCGATGCGCTCGGTCTGGAACCCGGCGACGAAGTTGCGATGCCCGAGAATCCTGACGATGCGCAATTCGAAGAACTGATCTGGCAACAATTGAAGCAGTGCTACGATCCGGAAATTCCGATCAACATCGTAGACCTCGGTCTCGTGTACAAATGCGAAGTGAGCAAACGCGAAGACGGCAAGCGCGACGTCGCGATAGACATGACGCTCACCGCGCCCGGCTGCGGCATGGGCGAAATCCTCATTGCCGACGCACGCGACCGGCTCAAACAGATACCGACACTCGCAGACGCGAAATTGGAACTGGTCTTCAATCCCCCGTGGGAACCGGGTCGCATGTCCGATGAGGCTCGACTCCAGACCGGCATGTTTTAACCTGCGGCGCGAGAAGCGAGAAATGATGGAAGGATCGGGCAACTACCGCGTCCGCCTATCAGCCTGCGGCGACATGTCTCCAACTCTCGCTCCTCACTACTCTTCCCTCTTTTCTTTCCAGTTAGAATCCCAATACCGAAGGAACTGCGATGAGTAAGTGGATAGACGTTTGCACGGTTGACGAACTGAAGCCCGGCGAATTCAAGACCGTGTGGGCGGAGGATGTCGAGATCGCGGTCGTCAACGTGAACGGTGAGTTCTACGCCATTGAGGATGTGTGCACTCACGACGGCGGCGAACTCACCGGCGGCATGATCGAGGGCAACGAAATCGAATGTCCGCGCCACGGCGCACGCTTTGACCTGCGCAACGGCGCCGTGCTTGCGCCGCCCGCCTACGAGGACGTGCCCACCTATTCCGTGCGCATCAACGGCGGTCGCGTCGAGGTCGCCTCCGAACCGGATTAGCAGCGTTTCGTAACGCTCGATATTTTTCGTGCAATTTCTAGGGGCTGTTAATTTCGCTTGCGCCTTGCTGGACGGCGCTTTTTTTATCTCCATGGCGGTAATCTGACCGTAGTTGAGGGCGGCAACCAATGCCACACCACCGATGATGTTGCCAATGAGCACAGGCGCATAGAACCTGCCGAAGAACATGCCCCAGGATGCGTTGCCGATAACTACCACGTAGAACGCTTCGACCGCACCCGCGATGATGTGCGCGAACTGTCCCAGCGCAATGACGTAAGTGATAATGACGATAACGGCGACACGCGCCGTCTCCGCAAACGGCAGCAGCCAGATGAGTGTCGCGATCAGCCATCCGGCGAACACGCCGCGCAGCAGCATGGTGAAAAAGTCGGCCGAAAACGCGCTGCGGCTGGTTGCGAGCAGCGCGTTGTGCATGTCGGGACTGAGCAGGGAGGTTTTGGCAATCAGCAAGGCGGATATGAATGCACCCACCGTGTTGGCAAGCAGCACTATCAACCATAGCCGCAGCACCCGCCACAGGCAGTCGAGATCCCTGCGCTGCAGCAGCACCAGGATCGGCGTCAGGGTGTTCTCGGTAAATAGTTGCTGACGTCCCAGGATGACGATTAAAAAGCCGACGCTGTAGCCGAGATCGGACACGATGCTGGCCCAGTGCGTATCCGGCAGATAGCTTGCCAGCAACGAGCGGGCAAGAAACGAAAAGCCCATCGACAAACCGGCTGCAAGTCCCGACCACGCCAGCGCGACGACGGGGCGCGACAGTTCGTGTTCGCCTTCGCTGCGGACCGCTTCGTAGACTATTTCGACGCGGGGCGCGGCCCGGCGTTGTGCCTCTTCGTGCTCATGACTTTCGAGATAGTTTTCTTCTATTTCGACCGGTGGTTCTTCCGATACTTTTCTTGTCATGGAATAATTAAGATCCGGGCACCGGTGCGCTGACGATGCCGGTCCAGCGGGCACTGCCGGCAGTTTTGTCTACTCCTTTCGCCAATTCCACAAGTCCGGACGGGACATTGGAGCAACTCATGTTCGCCTGCACAACCTTGGTACTGCCGTTGAGCGTTACGCCTACCGTAAGC
>JBOIBN010000029.1:0-30583 GCA_050739575.1 Gammaproteobacteria bacterium | reverse complement strand
TTGGTTATGGACCTATAATCACGAGCGGCCCAACATGGGCATCGGCGGGGTGACGCCCATGCAGAAGTTGGCCATGGCGGCCTAAACCCTACTTCTGGCTGCCGCTAATAATGGGGGGATTACCGTAGACAATATCGAAATTGAAACGTTGTGTCTCGATCATCGTGACGAGCTCGTGAGTTTTGGGATTTAGTTTGGCGCGCAGAAAGTTGGTTGGGTTCGACTTGCGAGCGATGGTTCAGCCGAAATTTGCGACGACGACTCGCCGCGCATCGAAGGGAACGAAAACATTAGTTGCCCGCACCGGATCTTGGGTTCGAGTTAACCCCCTGGCTAGACAGAGGTGTGCTGTCTGCTTTTCCCCAGCAGGGCCTGGAATCCCGGATTCTCGCGAATGCAATCCCAAGTCGGATCGCGCTCAAGCAGCGACCCCGAGATGAACAATCCAGCGGGCAAGGCAAGCAGGTGACGCAGCAGTTTGACCGCCTCATCGGGCTCGCCGATATGAGCATGAATTTTGGCTAGCACGACCAGATAGGCCGCGCCATATAATGAATCTTTCGACACGGACGTCAGGGATGTCGCCTTTAGCCCGGCGTTAATCGCTTCGGACCTTCGGCCAAGACCAGCTTCAACCAAGCCGAGGAAACTCCATAGGCTGGAATCATCAGGTTGTTCGTGCAGCGCGATCCGGAGCAGATCATGTGCCTGCTGGTAAGCCCGCAGCCCTCCAACATGGTCTCCTTTAAGAGCCAAGGCTTGGGCACGCAAAAAGCTGGCAGGTTCTTGGCCTACGGCGTTGGCCGCCGACACCCAATCAGGTGCGTCGTCGAGCACTGCCAAGGCTACTTCAGGTCGGCGTGCTAACCACGCTATTTGGAATTGAATCGCTGAAATCAAGTCTTGTTGACTACTACCGCGTGGAATATTCGCCAATACCTGTCGGGTTTGTTGCAACGACTTTCCGGAGAGCAGAAACGTCATCGCTTTGAAAGCGACGGCATTATAGTCTTGTGGCTCCAGCGCCAATGCGAGGTCAAACTGTTGTTCGGCCGGATCGTAACGGCCGAGCATCATGAGGGTTACGCCGGTTTCGTAAGGCCAGCGGGGATTACGAGGATCGAGCACCGCCGCGCGCTCAAGTTTCGATAACGCCTCTTGCCACTGATTCTGTCGCCGATAGATAAAGGCGACTGCTCCGACCGCCTCGGCACTGTTAGGCAGGCTTTGGCACACCCGTTCAAACTGGGCGAGCGCCGCGGGGTAGTTCCGATTCCCATAATAGTCAGCATAGCCCATTGCGAGATGGGCTTCGGGAAGTTCCGGATTGAGCGCAAGCGCTTGCCGGGCGGCTTGTTCAGCTAGAACCATGCTCTGGGGCGCTGCGACTATTTCCAACCAGTAGGCATAACTTTCGAGATAAGAGAGGTGGGCATAGGCGAGCGCGAAGTGCGGATCGCGGGCAATGGCCTGGCGATAAAACGTCACCGCCTGGGTCACGGCGTCGGCGGGGCTCACCGCGCTGTTACTGCTGGTGACTTGATTCGCATAGTAATTCGCTTTGAGAAACATCAAATAGGCATGAGGGTCACGGGTCGAGGCGCTGGCTAGCCGGGCTGCTTCGGCCGGCAACAGCTTCGCCTGGAGCGCTGCTGCCACTTGGGCGGCGACGTCGTTCTCTACCGCAAATACATCGACCAGCGAGCGAGTGTAACCCTGCGCCCAGATGTGGTTGTTTGTCCGGACATCGATGAGCTGTACAGTGATAAGCACGCAAGTTCCTTCCTTCTGCACACTGCCTTCAAGGATCGAGGTGACGCCCAGTTGGGTGGCCACTTTCTTCAAATCTCCCGGGTGGCTGGGATATTGTTCGGTAGAAGTGGGCGAAATCACACGTAATGCACCGACGCCGGCAAGTTTTGAGACAATAGTGGCTTGAATGCCAGCAGTAAAGTAGATATTGGTTGGATCAGTAGAAAGGTTTTCGAAAGGCAAGACCGCAACGGTAGGAATCTGTCTGGCTGTCGCGGGTTCCGTGGCGGCGATGAAGCGATAGCCGCGTCCGTGCACCGTTTCGATGTAGCGGGGATTTTGACGCTCATCCCCCAAGGTCCGACGTAAGACGTTCATATTCCAAGTCAGATTTGCCTCTTCGACAATCGTTTTTGGCCACAAGATCTTTATCAATTCCTCACGACTTCTCAGGTGGCCCGCGGATTGAAGAAGGGCGAGCAACAGATCAAACGCTTTTCCGGGAATATGCATGCGGATGCCGTTTTTGAGCAACAGTTGCTCGTCGGCCTCCACCCGAAATGGCCCAAATAAATAAACCCTGCTGCCCCCTGCGGACGCCTCTTCTGTCATCTGCTTGCCGCTCCTGAGCCGGGCACAAATTAAAAAATAATATAAAACAAATATTCGGTAAAGGCTATTTGCCTCCACATCGACCATACTCAGCCACGGCCGACACGCAGGTATCGGCGCAATCCAAGCTCATTTCAGGAGGATTTATGGTCTCGAAATTCGGTTTTACAGGTACTTTATTGGCACTTGCATTTGCTGGCGGCGGAATGTCGGCGCTGGCAGGCACGACCAACCTTCCAACCGCTAACGTCGTGAATCAGTCGTCTCGGGCGTCTCACGCGCTCCCAGATGCGTTGCGCCCGGTGCTTTATCGATCACTCGCGAGCGATGCAGGCGCGGTTTACAATCTCGACGAGGCTGGCTGCGCGACACTGCCGAAATCTGGCCTCAAGGCTTGCTTCGACAGCGAAGGTGCTCACTTCAGAGCTACGCATTCTCCGCTGATGCTGCACCTTGTCTCCTATGGTCGAATCGACAGCCTGATGCCGGTCCACTCAGTGCGACCGTTTATCGAGGGTAATCAAGTCAGTTACACGCACGGCAACCTCACTGCTTGGTGGCGGGTGCTCCCCGTTGGCTTCGAGCAGGGCTTTACAATTGCCAAGCGGCCTAGCGGCAGCGGTGAACTTATTCTGGCGCTCAGCGCAAGTGGCCAAGCCAGTCAGCAGAAGGGCACACTTGCCTGGGGACAACTGCGCTATGGCGATCTCGTCGTCACCGACACAAACGGCAAAGTCATTCCTGCGACCCTCCGGAGCAAAGGCGATCGCGTTTTGATCGCCATTAATGACGTGCATGCCACCTATCCGCTCACCGTGGATCCGCTGGTATGGCTGGAGCAGGAGGTCACGGCGAGCGACGGGCAGGCTGGCGATAAAATGGGGTTTGCGGTCGCCGTTTCCGGTAATACTGCTATCGTCGGGGCGCCTGCCATTAATGCTAGTCCCGGCCGTCCTGGAGCAGCCTATGTGTTTACTGAATCGAACGGAGTATGGACTCAGACTCAAAAGCTCACGGCTAATGATGGCACGTCGGGAGCCAACTTCGGAGACGCGGTTGCTTTGCACGGTAATACTGCATTCATAGGTGCAGATAGTGCCTTTATCAATGGTGTGCTTGAGGGAGCGGTATATGTATTTACGGAATCGGACGGCACGTGGAGCCAAACCCAGGAACTGCTTCCCAGCGATGGCAACAACAACACTTCATTTGGCACATCGGTATCATTTGATGATGCTACGGCCCTCGTTGGTGCAACAAACGGGGAGCTTAATCCTGGCACCGTCTACGTATTTACCAATTCCAATGGCACTTGGACTCAGATTCAGGAGTTGGCCGCCAGCGACGGGACGCCCGGCGTGGGCGATAATTTCGGCGGCTCTGTTGCACTCGACGGCACCACCGCGCTTATCGGCGCGAGTTACGCTTATAGGGCCTACGTGTTTACGAACTCAGACGGCACTTGGACGCAGACGGCTGAACTCACATCCAGTGATGGTGGAACGGATGGCTTCGGCTTCTCCGTTGCCCTAGAAGGCACTACCGCATTCGTCGGTGCAGATGTCGGCAAGGTTGGCAGTAATACTAATCAGGGTGTGGTATACGTGTTTACCGGTTCCGGCGACACTTGGACCCAGACCCAGAGAATTACCATTGCCGATGGCGGGACATACGACAAATTCGGTTACTCCATTGCCCTGTCTGGCGACACGGCCCTTATCGGATCCATGGCTTCCACACCTCCCGGAAGCTTCCATTTCCAGGGCGCAGTCTACGTTTTTTCGAATTCCGGCGGTACGTGGAACTTGGCCCAGAAGATTACCGCCAGCGATATGACAACGAAGGAACTCGATTTTGGCACGTCCGTTGCATTGGATGGTACTATCGGACTGGTCGGTGCGCTAGGCTTCGCCACAAATTCCGATCAGGGCTCTGCGTATTTCGAAGGTGAAAGCAATCTGGGCATGGCCGTGAGTGCGCCGCAGACAGTGGCCCAAGGACAGCAGTACACCAGCCAGACGATTGCGACCAACAATGCGAGTGCGGCCTCACCGGCGGTGGCAGCAACCGTTACGGTGCCGGCGGCCGCAAGCTTCATCTCCGCTACAGCGACCCAAGGAAGTTGCAGCGAAGCCACTGGGATAGTAACCTGCGACTTCGGCCAGATCAATGCCAACGCCGGCACGGCGACGGCTAACGTGACGCTGAAGGCTATGGGCAGCCCCGGCACCACAATCGAGAACACCGCAAGCGTGGCCAAGGCAACTCCAGCGCTGACGGCCAGCGCGCCGACAACGATCAGTGTCACCTGTCCCGACGGCTATACCAGATATGACGGCAGTCTAAATCCCGGCAAGTTTGCGTACTCTCCGACCTACCAGGCGCCGGCGGGCGAGGAGAATGGGATTCTGACGGGGCCGGCGGGCTTTCGGCTCTACGTGGTGTTTCAGAATGCCCAGGGACGCAAGATCTACCCTATCCCGGGCAATGAGGTGCACAAGTATGCGCCGGCAGGCACCTATACGTGGGTGGTGAAAGCGGGCGCCAGCGGCGGAGCCTACACGCTGTGCGTCATGCATCCCTGAGCCGAAGGTTGAGCAACTACGGTTCTCAGTGCTGATATCAGGGCCCCGCGGTGGAATTGCCACCGCGGGGCCCTGCCCCAGAGGTAACTTGAGAAGTCCTTAGAGGATTAATGAAACATTTATATCCAATTCGAGGAAGTTCAAAGTGAAGAATTGGCCATTGAAGTTGATTTTTATTGCGGCCATGTTGGGCTTGGGCGCCAGCATCGCGTTTGCCAAGCGGAACAATGTGGTGACGATGGCATACCAGAGTGCTCCGGCGCTTCTAAAGCGGGCCAGCCTGATTAGTCGTCGCTCCCCGCACTCGATCATCACGCTCACCATCAGCCTGAAGCTACGTAATGTGGAGAAACTCCAGAACTTCCTGGACAACGTGCAAAATCCAGCAAGTTCCGTCTATCATCAGTTTCTGACGCCAATGGAGTTCACCTCGCAGTATGGGCCCAGTCAGGCCCAAGTAGACACTGTGGTGCAATTTCTGAAACGCCACGGTATCGGGGTGAAGAATGTTTCTTCCAACCATCTTCTGATTCATACCGAAGCCGAAACCACTTTTTACGAGCACGCCCTGGGAATCAGGCTCAACGACTACAGTTTGAACGGGCGCAGCTTCTATAGCACACCCGATCAGCCGCAGCTTCCGGCAAACATCGCGAGCAATGTGGCGAACATCATCGGCTTGAACAACGCCGTTCAAATGCGCCCACTGCATCACATTAAGCCATTGGAGGCAGGCAGTAGAAGCTCGGAAAATCAGCAGGTAGTGGCCAACTCGCCCACCCCTCCACCACCCACCACGCTTGCTTACAATCCTATGCAGATCGCCACTGCCTACGACTGGCCTCCGATTACCGACAACAGCAATGGCGAAGGCGTGACCACGGCGATTCTGACCGCCGACAGCTACGGGCTTTCGTCGAATACCGATTACACCAACTTTTGGAGCGCGTATGGTTTGCCTGATCATACGGTGAATATTATCCATGTAGATGGCGAAGGATCTACCACCGACGGCATGGTGGAAACTTTGCTTGACATAGAGTGGAGTGGGGCAATGGGGCCTGGCGAAGGTCTGAGCGTATATGTCGCGACTAATTCGCTTCTTTCGACGTTCATCGATATGTACAACCAGTTCGTAACTGATAATACCTCTCAAGTCATGACCACCAGTTGGGGCGCACCAGAGAGTACTTGGGGTTCCCTCGCGGGAACCAGCGACGAGATTTTCATGCAGGCGGCGGCACAAGGTATTTCAATGTTTGCTGCAGCGGGCGATCACGATTCGAGCGACGGTGGTCCGATCGGATCTAACATGGCGGATTATCCCTCCTCGGACCCATATATCACTGCGTCTAATGGCACTGAATTGTATGTCGCTGACGTCAGTGGCGCCTATTCTTCCGAGACCGCCTGGAGCGAGACGGGCGGCGCTATCAGCGGCGTCTTTGTTGAACCAACGTGGCAGAGCGGCCCCGGCGTACCCGCAAACGGTTGGCGCAACAATTCAGACATGGCGATGAATGCGGGTCCCGATCGTCCGTACCTGCTGCTGTATCAAGGCGCCTGGTATGACGTATGGGGCACCAGCGCGGTCGCTCCGCAGTTGGCCAGCTTGTATGCCATCGGCATCTCCGATGGTGGCGGTAACTCGCTTGGTCAGTCAAACGAGCTGATTTATAGTGATGTAGCCGCCGGCAATTACGCCAGCGACTTTCATGACGTTACGACCGGCGGCAATGGCGCCTACCAGGCTGGTCCCGATTGGGATCATCCCACGGGCTGGGGGAGTCCGCGGGCCATCAGTTTTCTGTCCCATCTCGGTGTCCAGGGCCCAGCCGGAACGCTCGCCGGCACTGTAACGGACGCCATCAGTGGAAATCCGGTTACCGGAGCAGAAATAACCATAGCGCCCGGAAATTACCAGAGACCAGTGGAAAGCGACGGCAGTTACTCGATGCGCCTGCCGGTGGGCACGTACACAGCTACTGTGAGCGCTTTTGGCTATGGATCCGATAGCGCATCGGTCACCATAACGGACGGCAATACCACTACGCAAAATTATGCTCTTAGCGCTGCGCATCTCGCTACTGTTTCCGGACGGGTAACCGATGGTTCGGGCCATGGATACGGACTGTATGCCGAAGTCAAGGTCACTACTCCCGCTTTCGGCATAGTGAAGGACCTCTGGACCAATCCCAAGACGGGCGGCTATAGCGTCAATTTACCGGAGGGCTATGAGTACACGTTGGCTGTAGCAGCGTTCTTGGACGGCTACGACCCGGGGAACGTCACAATTACTAATTTGAGCGCGGCAACCACCCAGAACTTCGTCCTGATGGTGGGTGAGAGTTGCTCCGCGCCAGGATATGCCTTCGAAAGCGGTTTTGGTGAGGATTTCAACGAGGCAAGTTTCCCGCCCGATGGTTGGACAGTCACCAACGAAGTGGCCGGTTCGCCCGTGGTGTGGAACACCAATACATTTTGGGGCGATGACAACTGGACCAGCGGTACTGGCACAGCGGCGGACGTTAACAGCGGCAACGCCTATCCATACACCGGTACTTATGATACCTCGCTGGTGACGCCATTGATTCCAGCGGCAAATCTGGGAGACTCGCCAACCTTATCGTTCAAGGTGAACTTTATACCTTATAGCGGCAACGAAGCGCTGGATGTAGACATGAGCAGCGACGGCGGTGATACTTGGATGAATCTAGCTCATATCACTACTGTTCAAGGCCTCGAAAAACGGTCAGGGATTACTTACAAGATTCCTCTCAGCATCCCCGATGGGGTGACCAACGTCCAGTTCCGCTGGCGTTATTACAATCTTATCAGCGGTTGGGATTTGTATGCGCAGATAGACGATGTCTCCATCGGTCCATGCGCACCGATTCCCGGTGGATTGGTAGATGGTCAAGTGTACGACGCCAATACCAAACAGGCGGTCGACGGTGCAACAGTAACCGACGAAAACGGCAACAACACCCAGACGTTTACGAGCAACGGAGAAAGCGGGTTCATGATGTTCGAGCCAACCGGCCCCCACACGTTGACAGCGACCAAGTCGAATTATCAGGATGGCGTCAAGAACATCAACATGGGCGACTCATCAGTTCTGACGCCGCTGATACCTCTGAACGCGGGCCAGCTGGTGACCCGTCCGGCTAAGGTCACGGTGAACGTGCCGGTGGGCACCACCCAGACCTACGTACTGCACATCGGCAACGCCGGCCATGTCTCGGCGGACTGGCAGTTGCAGAGCTTGAATGGACCACCGGAGGCACCGAACGGACATTACACAGGACTCACGGGAAACGGTGCACCGTTGCAGAATATCCACGGTCACTTCACTCCGCTGAGGCTGACCATGCACAATGATCAAGGCAACAATGCTGCCGGAACACAGCTTGGGCCTCAGCCCCATGACCCGCCATGGACCGACATCGCGGACTACCCGACTGCGATCATGGACAACTGTGCGGCGGCCGACGAGGCCGGCCGTGTGTACTCGTTTGACGGTTACGACGGCGACGAGAACACGTCCTCGGTGTACATGTACGATCCGACCTCCGACAGTTGGAGTTCGGTGTCGAGCAATCCGACCGCGGTGGAAGCCCCGGCGTGTGCATACATCAACGGCAAATTCTATCTGGCCGATGGCTGGGATGCTACAACTGGGGCCGTTACGCCCGCGTTGCAGATCTACGATCCGAGTTCCGACAGTTGGAGTACCGGGGCGGACAACCCCAACCCGCTGGGCGGCGGGGTCACTGCGGCGGCACTTAACGGCAAGCTGTATCTGATCGGAGGCTGCGACGCTACCAGCTGCGGGTACTCCGCGGTTGAGGTCTATGACCCCGCCACCAACAGCTGGAGCACGGCGGCAGACTACCCGCACGCCGTTTCGTGGGAAGGCTGCGGAGCAATCAACGGCAAAATCTACTGCGCGGGGGGTAGCTCGGGCACATCCACAGAGTATAGCGACGGCTACCTGTACGATCCCGGCACGAACACTTGGTCGCCAATTGCCGATCTGCCCATCTCTTTGTGGGGGATGGCTTGGGCGACAGCGGGTGGGCAGCTGCTGATTTCCGATGGCGTGACCAACAACTTCGCCACGCTCACTAATCAGGGATTTGCCTACGATCCCAACTCCAACGTATGGAGCCCCCTCCCGAACTCCAACAATAGCTTGTATCGTGGCGGCAGCGCCATCGGATTTTACAAGATCGGGGGCTCCAGCGGTGGGCTCAGCCCCGTACCGAATTCCGAGTTGCTGCCGGGATATGAGCCAGTGCCGTGGCTGTCGTTCGACCCGGCCTCGGGCACGCTCGCGGGGCGCCACCTGACAGTCAGTCAGGTGACGGTAGACGGGACCGAACAAACCGCGGGCACGACCTCGGTGGTGCAGATCCGATTGAGTGGTAACACACCCTATACGGCGTGGATCGTTCCATTCACAGTACACTGGACCGGAAACGAAGTCCCCATACAAAAAACCCACAAGCACTGAGCATCGGATTCTTTATCGAGCATCTCGGGGCGGCTTCGGCCGCCCTTTCTTTGTACGCGCCAAGCCCCCGCGTTCCCACAGGCTATCATTTGGTCGAAACCATTTCATTTCACGGTGGGGAATCTCGCCAGACGCCAGACATACGAAGGCCCAGAGTAATCCCTCGGCGTCCTGTCCGCGTGTCCGCGCCGCCCCTTATTGAACGGTAATCTCTCCATTTTTAGCGGCAGCCAGAAGTAGGGTTTAGGCCGCCTTGCCCTACAGCCGCATGGCCTCGCGCGGTTTGCGTTTCAATTCCTCACGCTTTTTTGGCGAGCGTCCGCCAGTCACAGTCGGCGGCACTCAAGCTCCGCCAGCGACAGGCCTTGGGGATCCGCTCCCCCCGCGTAAGGTATCCTTAACACCGCATAGCGTTAACCATTGTATTTGACAGGCAAATTTTGCCAGCTACCATAATGAGCACACGACACATGAAAACAGCTGAACCCCGAATACTTGAAGTCCTGGGTATCGGCGCGGCCGAAGAACGCGTCTACCGCTGGCTGCTGGAGAACCCTGGCTCGAGTTTAACGCAAGTCGCGCAAGCGCTCACGATGACACCTGGAAAAACGCAGCGGCTTCTCGATGCGATCGACTCCAAAGGGCTGACTACGCGTGCACCAGAGCGGCCGCGCCGTTATATTCCTGTTTCTCCGGACATCGCACTTCGTGCACTCGTGGCTCATCGTCAAGAAGAATTGCGGCGTACAGAAACCGTTATACGCGATTTGCAGGAAATTTCGGGAAGCCAACAGCAAAATAGACGACAAGATATGGTCGAGCTAATTATCGGCAATGCAGCAGCGCGTAACATGGTCGAACGGATATTACGCGCGAGTCAACAAGAGGTACTTGTTCTGACTCGGCCACCGGTACTCATCTCGCGACTTGACCAGCCATACGAACGGGAGCAAGGTTATCAAATAAAAGCGTACGCGAGGGGCGTGCGTTTCCAAAGTATCGTGGACCACGACTTTCTGGCTTTGCCGGACGCCGTTGCCAAAGTTCGCCATGACATCGAGGCTGGGGAAGAAGTCCGGGTATTTCCGAACGTACCGACCAAAATTTTGATCTGCGATCGTCAGGTAGCCTTAATTCCATTAAATCCGAACGGGGCGGAAGGTTCGGCGCTACTGGTTCGATCCTCGGACCTTCTTGATGCGCTTTGCGCGTTGTTCGACATACTTTGGGAACGCTCTGTTCCAATTTCATTTTCAACGGCCGGTGTAATGGAAACGAAAGATCCCGTTTCTAATCTAAATAAAGAGGCCAAGAATCTGATTCGCTTGATGGCCGCTGGCCTCAACGACAAAAAGATCGCAGCAGAATCGACTATTTCCACACGCACGCTGGAACGGCGCGTCACCGCATTGATGCGCAGTTTGGGGACACGTACCCGATTTCAAACTGGCTGGTTTCTCGGCTTGTGCAGCTCTGGTACTGCTGCTCTGCCCGAAGATATAGTGGATTACTGATAAAACGCTTGCGTCTGGTGTTGGGAAGGCTGCTGTATCAATGACATAGCGTTAAACCCGCCCGCCCCCCGTGAATGTCGTGTTTTAGACATGTCCTAAATCCGACCAAAATTCTATGGACAAGAAGCAAAACGGCGAGACATACTAATGGTGCAATTCTCATTGCCGGGCTATGCGGATCGCACGTTACCTGATTCGCCATCTGGATTAAGAGGGAATGATTATGGAGACGATGGCTTCGAAAGTTTCTGTTTTGCTGATCATCGTGGCGAGTGGAAGTGCGACCGCGCTAGCTGCTTCTCCGAGCCATCTCGGGCCCGGCGCTCCGGATGGCTCTGTTCACTCGACCTCGGTAATGCCTCCGGCCTTGCAGCCGGTCTTCTATCGGTCGCTCGCGAAAAACGCGGGGGCCGCTTACAACATGAATAGCGAAGATTGTGCGATTCTAACGAAGCAAGCGATCAAAGCTTGCTTTGATAGCAAGGGCGCCCACTTTACAAGCGACGGTTCATTATCGCTGCACCTGATTGCCTACGGACGAAGCCAAACAATGACGCCGGTTACTACGGTGCAACCGACGATCAAGGGCAATCAAGTAAGTTATGGATACGGCAACCTCAAAGAATGGTGGAGTGTATTGCCGTTCGGCTTTGAGCAAGGCTTCACCGTAATGCAGCGTCCAGCCGGCAACGGCGAGTTGACGCTGTCCTTGGCCGCAAGTGAGAAGCCTTTTCAAGAGAGGCGCTCACTCTCTTGGGGACAAATCCGTTATGGCAGGCTCGTCGTCACCGACGCAAACGGCAAGGTTATTCCAGCGACGCTCAAAAACGAAGGCAGTCGCGTCCTGATCGCTGTAAACGATGACCACGCCACCTATCCGCTTACGGTGGATCCGCTTGTGTGGCTGGAGCAAGAAGTTGCTGGAAACCCGCAGGACGAGCTCGGCTATTCGGTTGCTGTCAATGGAACAACAGCCTTTATCGGAGTGCCGAATCGAGCGATCAAGGGTAACGCTCAGCAAGGCGGCGTCGAAGTCTTCAACAAGACAAATGGAGTTTGGACTCTGTCACAAGTAATTACCGACGATAATTCGCTGGAATTTGGAACGTTTATATCGTTCGATGGGACCAGTGTTCTGATCGGCGCACCATACACGAATATCAATGGGATTATTTCAGCGGGCGCCGCTTTCATTTTCAAAGAGGTGAATGGGGCTTGGGTGGAGACGGCTGAACTTGTTGCAAACGATCTCACGCAGTCAGGTACTTTGGGCTTCGGAGGGGTAATTTCTGGCAATCTTGCGTTCGTCGCCGCTGTGTACCCTTATTTCGACGAGCAAGAGTCCGTTTACGTGTTTACTCAATCAAATGGCGCATGGAGTCAGACACAGAAGATCGTATCGCCCAACCAGGCGGGCGATTTCTTTGGCTATATAGGCTCGATTGCTGTCGCTGGTACTACTGCAATTATCGGCGCTTCCGCAGCCAATGTTAACGGCATTCCCCAGGGAAATGCCACCGTGTATACGGAGTCCAATGGCACGTGGAGCCAAGTACAGCAACTGACGAGAAGCAACGGGCAGTCTGGGGACAATTTTGGTATTGGCGTGGCAATGAATGACGATACTGCTCTGATTAGCGCTGACAAGGCCAATGGTGGCACCGGCGAGGTGGATCTGTTCACTCAATCGGGAGGCACTTGGACACAAACGGGTACGGTGACTGCATCAGACGGTGTTGCGAACGATTATTTTGGCAGGACGGTCAACCTCGATGGGCAAACGGCGTTGATTGGGGCTGATGGTTACAATTCCTTAAATGGCAAGGCGTACATCTTCAACAACGTGAATGGATCTTGGACGCAAACTCAGGAACTCATTCCGAGCGATCAACCTGTGGGCGGGTTTTTCGGCTACAGTAGCGCACTTTCTGGTTCGACCGCTCTCGTTGGCGCGTGGTTTGCCAACTCGCTACAAGGTGCGGCGTACTTTTATGGCGGTAGCGATTTAGGCTTGTCGATGAGTGCGCCGCTGACCGTAGGGCAGGGTGAGCAATACACCAGTCAGACGATCGCAACTAACAGTTCTAGCGCCGCCTCACCGGCGGTAAGTGCCTCGATCGCCGTGCCGGCGGCGGCGAGCTTCATCTCGGCGACAGCCACGCAAGGCAGTTGCAACGAAGCTTCGGGCGTCGTGACTTGTGACTTCGGTCCGATTAACGGCAACGCCGGCGCGGCGAGCGCCAACGTGACGCTCAAGGCTACGGGCAGCACCGGCACCACGATCGAGAACACGGCGAGCGTGGATAAGGCGACCCCGGCGCTCACGGCAAGCGCACCAACCACGATCTCGACCGCGAGCGGATGCCCCGACGGGTACACCGAGCGTGACGGCACGTTGGCTGCTGGCGGCATCTTCCGTTCCCCGGCCTATTCGGCGCCGGCTGGCCAGGAGAATGCGATTCTTACCGCACCGGGGGGCTTCCGGCTCTATGTGCTCTATGCAAGCGGCGGCTCGCAGCATCTCTACCGCATTCCCGGCAACGAAGTCCATCGCTACGCACCGGCGGGCACCTATCGCTGGGGCGTTCAGGCAGGCGGCAGCGGCGGAGCCTACATGCTGTGCATTATGCATCCCTGATCTGAAGGATAAACAACTGCGGTTCTCGGTGCTGATACCAGGCCCCCGCGGCGGCGATGCTGCCGCGGGGGTTTGCCACAGAAATAATCTGAGAAATTCTTAGAGGATTATTGAAACATTTGTATCCAATTCAAGGAGGTTCCAAGTGAAACGTTGGCCAACTAAAGTGATTGTGACGACGGCCGTGCTAGGCCTGGCAGCTGGTATTGGGTATGCTCAGACGGGCAACACGATAGCGATGAACTTCCAGAGCGTTCCAGCGCTGCTTAAGCAGGCCAAAATGGTCGGTCACCATGCCACGGACTCGACCATCAAGCTGACTTTCAGTCTGAAGCTGAACAATACTGCGCAGCTGTCGACATTTCTTCGGAACGTTCAGAATCCGAAGAACCCTCAGTACCATCGCTGGTTGAGTCCGGCCGAAGCGGCCGCGCAGTACGGACCGACCTCGGCACAGGTGGCGGCGGTCGAGCAATGGCTGAAGGCCCGCGGGATCCAGGTGCTGGACGTCACGCCGAACAACATCCTGATTCACACGCAGGCGACGAGCGGAACCTATGAGCATGCGTTAGGGATCATGATCAACGATTACGCGCTTGGCCAGCGGACGTTCTTCAGTACGATGGACAAGCCGAAATTGCCCGCCACGATTGCGGAATTCGTGCAAAACGTGATCGGGCTGAACAATGCTGCCGTCATGCAACCGTTGCATAGCCTCGGATCAAAAATTACGGTCAAGGCCGGCGGCAGTCACCCGATGGTGAATGCACCGGCACCGCCGCCCGCGACTTCGGCCTACTACAATCCCTATCAGATCGCGACCGCCTATCAATGGCCCGACATCACCAACGCCAGCAACGCAGCCGGAGTATCCGTTGCCATTCTGACGGCCGACAGCTCGGGACTTGCGACGAACACTGATTACACCAACTTTTGGGCGGCGTTCAATCTTCCGACCCACTCGACCAACGTCATTCCCGTAGACGGGGATGAAGGTGCCACCGACGGCATTGTAGAGAGCTTGCTCGATATCGAGTGGGATGGCGCGATGGCACCGGGGGTGACGCAAAACGTCTATGTCGCCGCGGATCCGAACTTCTCGACCTTCGTTGACATGTACAGTCAGTTCCAGACCGACAACAGCGCACAGGTGATGACGACTAGCTGGGGCTCGGCCGAAGCAAACTGGGGCAGTTTGGAGAGTACGATCGAGAGTATTTTCGAGCTGGCTGCCGCGCAGGGAATTTCGATGTTTGCAGCGGCAGGCGACAACGGTTCGGGCGATAACACGGGCACGGATAATGCCTGCGACTATCCGGCGGCCTCGGTGTACATCACGGCGGCCGGAGGGACGGATCTGTACGCTGATGCCAATGGCAACTACATTTCCGAGAATGCCTGGACAAGTACGGGCGGTGCCATATGCGAACTCCCCCAGCCGACATGGAACACGGGGCTTGGAGTGCCGGCAAACGGCGTCCGTGACACGGCTGACATGGCGATGGCGGCCGGCAGTACCCGTCCTTACGATCTGTTCTGGAACGGGGAGTGGTACGAAGTGTATGGTACCAGTGCAGTCGCCCCACAACTCGCGAGCCTGTTTGCGAATGCGGTGACGTTGCATGGCGGGGCCTCGCTGGGGCTTTCGCCAGAGTTGATCTATAACGACGTCAACGCGGGCGATTATGCGAGCGATTTCCGCGACATCACCACGGGCAATAATGGTTATCCAGCAGGGACCAACTGGGATCATCCCACCGGTTGGGGTACGCCGCTCGCGACAAGCCTGATCTTGCACTTGGGCATCCAGGGACCGAAGGGCACGGTAGCCGGCACGGTGACTGATGCCTCGACGGGAAACCCGATCCAGGGAGCGAGCGTTGTCTTTACGCCTGGTAACTGGCCCCTCACCACAAACACCGACGGCCAGTACTCCGAAGTGCTCCCGGCAGGTGATTACACCGCAATGGTGACAGCCTTCGGCTATCAGTCGCAGTCTGCCTCGCTGACGGTGAGTGACGGGCAGACGACGGTCCAGGACTTTGCGCTAGCGCCGGCGCCGATGGCGAGTCTGCACGGACTGGTGATAGACAGAGGCCATCACTATCCGTTGTTCGCGGAGGTGCTTGTCAAGGACGGCAACGTCACGGCGGCCGATACGTGGACTAACCCGAGTACGGGGGCCTACACCGTGAGGGTGCCGACAGGGGCGACCTACACCATGACCGTGACGCCGAATCTCGCTGGCTACACGCCGGGCAGCGCGACGGTGACAGTGAATGGCGACACGCAGAAGTACTTCCCAATGGTGCCGGATGGCTCCTGCACGGCCCCGGGCTATGGCTACCAGTTCGGGGAGGACTTTAACGAAGGCGAATTTCCGCCGACGGGCTGGACGGTGACCAATGACGTATTCGGGTCGAACGTTGTCTGGATTCCGGTCAGTCAGAATACGTACAACACCGGCAATTTTACCGGTGGCACGGGCAACGCGGCCGATGCCGATAGCAACGCGGCAGGGACCGGGGTGGGTTCTTATGACACTTCGCTTATCTCGCCGCCGATCTCGACCGCGTCGGTTGGCCAGTCTCCCGTGCTCTATTTCCGAGAGAATTTTCAGGTGTATAGCGGCAACGAAGCCTTTGACGTGGACATCAGCACCGATGGAGGCAATACGTGGACAACGGTGAACCACCAGACGAATGCTTGTGGCGGTCTTTACACACTGCCAGGGTGTCAAGAGCAACTCAATCTCGGCTCCTACGTTTCGGGTGCGGAGAACTTCCAGTTGCGCTTCCGCTATTACAATCTGCTGAGCGACTTTGACTGGTACGTACAGGTTGACGATGTCTCGATCGGAATCTGTACTCCTGTGCCCGGCGGGTTGGTGAATGGCGGAGCGTTTGACTACAACACTGGTACCACGCTGACGGGGGTGAAGGTCGCGGACGAGAGCGGCAACAGCGCGACGACTAAAGTGGTGGGTGGCCACGTGGGCTTTACGATATTTGAACCCACGGGCGACCACGTGTTCACGGCCAGCAAGTATAACTATCAGGCCAACGTTAAAACCGTGCCCGTTCGCCGTGGAAAATCAGAGTTCATTCAGTTTGCGCTGAGAGCGGGAAAACTGACGTCACAGCCGTCACAAGCGGTGCTGAACGTCCCGGTGAATACGCAGCAGAATTATGCGTTGCATATCGTGAACAGCGGCAGTGCGCCGGTGGACTGGATGCTGTCAAGTTTGAACGCACCAGCCCCGAATGTGGACGCGGTAGGTCAGACTAATTTGGCGCTGCGCTTGGTGCAAGGGCACTTCAGTCCGGCGAGCCTGCCCGCAAATTCCGAGGAAGAAAATCCCGGCACTGTGATGGCGGAAATGCCCCGCACTTTGTCGCCGACTCAGGGTTCCTCAGCATGGACGGCAGTGGCCGACTACCCGATCCCAGTGCTTGACAATTGTGCGGCGACGGATGAAGCGACGGGACGTGTCTATGCGGTAGGAGGGGTAAGCAACGGGGTCATGACCGCATCCGGTTATGCTTACGACCCAACGACACAGAGCTGGAGCTCGATTGCAAGCCTTCCACAGCCGCTGCAAAGGCCGGCCTGCGCCATGATTGCAGGAAAACTCTATGTTGCCGGCGGATGGGAATCGAATTACGTCGACAACAACCAGACGCTCTATATCTACGATCCCGTGAGCGACACCTGGAGTGAAGGTCCCGATGACCTGGTGTCAATTGGTGGTGCGAGCTCCGGTGTCGGACTCAACGGTGAGTTCTTTGTAATCGGTGGGTGCACGAGCGGTAGCTGTTCGTCTCAACTTAGCGCAGCGGTTCAAGTGTACAATCCCGCCAGCGCGACTTGGAGTTTAGCAGCTGACTATCCCCAAGGAATAGCTTGGCAGGGCTGCGGTGCAACAAAGGGTAAAATTTATTGTGCCGGTGGAACTACGGGGGGCAGTACAGATACAGCGGATGCCTACGCCTACGACCCTGCAGCCGACAGTTGGTCAGCGATCGCCCCGATGCCTTACGACAACTGGGCGATGAGCGCCATTGCGACCTCCGATGGGCATTTGCTGTTACAAGACGGAGTAACCGAGGGCTTCGGGATTGTCACCAACCAAGGAGCAGATTACGACGCGGTCACCGAAACGTGGACCGATCTCCCCAATAATATTGCGACCGTGTACCGTGCAGCAAGCGCGTGCGGTTTCTATGTGGTTGGTGGAACAAACAATGCTTTTTTTGGAGGAGTTCCAGGCGTCGAATTGCTGCCTGGTTCTGATGTTTGTAGCGCGCAACCCGTCCCTTGGCTGTCATTTGAACCTGCGTCAGGTACGTTAGGCGCTACAAAGAGGACAAGGAGTATCGTGAGAATAAATGCTGATGGCCGGACCCCCGGTACCATTTCGCATGTGCAGATCGTTTTGAGCGGAAACACGCCCTACGACGACGTCGTCATTCCCGTTACCGTGCGCTGGACCAGTGGAGGCTGATCGCTACGATTAATGAAGAACGTTGCCGGGTCTTCTGTCATCTCATTTTGGGGCGGCGTAAGCCGCCCCTTTTTCGTCAATCACAGTTCGATGCCGTGACGTCCGTTATTGGCACCTTTGGGCCGTGAGTTTTGCGACGGGCGCGCGAACCCTTGTGAAAGCGGCAGCGCCGCGTTGCTGGCGCCCAGGTGTCCTGTCCGCGTGTCCGCAGCACTTCTCCCATGCCATTTCCTACAAGTTTTTGAAAATCGGCTCCCTCTCAGGGCTAGTGATCAGGGAACTGGGCGAGACCATTTCTCCGGCAAGCAACGTGTGTGTCCCGGGTTCAAGCGATGAGCGACGACGTCCCGCTGGCCACAGCATTGATGCGGTAGTGGTGTCGGAGGTGACTCGATAATCGGTCTCACTGAGGATCCCGGCGGCAGGTACTCACCCGTCAAAAGCTCATCCCAGGCCTCGAACCACAACGCCTTGCGGGGCCGGCGCTGATATATGTCCCGACCTGTCCAAAGCTCGGCCGGCGTGCGGCCCTGCAGGCTCTGATGCGGACGGACGTGGTTGTACCAGACCCGGAAGTGGTCAAGCGACGTTTGTAGTTCTGCGAAGTTCTCCACCGCCCACCGATCGAGCTTGCCCTTCAGGGTACCGAAGTGGTGCTCGATCCGTCCGTTCTGCCAAGGGCAGTGGGGGCTCGATGCGCTGGTGGCGGATGCCGGCCAGCCACGGGGCGAGCCGGAACAGCCACGAGCGAAACACGGCTTCGTTATTGTGGCGCATCATTGACCTTGAGCTCACCGACGAAACGGAAACGGTTTCGAGGCAGCAAATTGGCGGCGCGCTGATCGTCTCGATCAAGGCAAGCTTTGGTACATCCCCCTTTCCGACCGGCCAGCGCGGGGCGGCGAACGGACCAAGCACCACCGCCCACTTCTGTCTCCTGTGCCACGAATGTAAATACCCTGATAGTTCCCTGTTTTGAGGTCGACAAAAATCTCAAACCGGCGCAGAACGGCGCCTTGAGCAATTTGGGGCCACTAAAAGGTGTGAAATTCCCTGTATTTACCCTGGTGAGCAAGGAATGTCGGGTGGAGACGAGTTCGCCCCAGACTGACTCCACCGCCATGTAAGGATTAAGGGCCTTCGCGGCCCTTTTTCTTTACATCACAAGTCAGGTTCGAACCCGCGAAGAGAAAAATCGGTAGCACAGCCGATTTTGACGCTCGATGTCGTATCGCGCCTTGGCGCCGCCTCCGTGCCGGTGTCCTTGCTCTCGTGGCACCATAGTGTGCCTTGCTTTCGGAGCTTCCCCATGGGAGATCCTTTCGACCAGGCGATCGCATTCACTCTCGGCCCTTCCATCGAGGGCGGCGTGTCGAACGTCGCCGACGATCATGGCGGCCTCACTAATATGGGCATCACTCAGCAGACCTACGATACGTATCGGGCGCAACACCGCCTCGCGCAGCAGCCTGTCACCGGCGTAACGCCAGAGGAAGCGCAGGATCTCTATCGAACCATGTTCTGGAATGCCGCGCACTGCCCCGATCTTCCCGACCACCTCGCAATCGTGCACTTCGACTGGGCGGTCAATCACTCTCCGGGCGGCGCGATCGAGACGCTGCAGCAAGCGCTCGGTGTGACTGCGGACGGATTGTGGGGGCCCAAAAGCGCGGCCGCCTGCGCCGCGGCCAACGAGGACGACCTCGTTTCCAGCTACCTGACGCTCCGCACGCAGTGGTACCAGAACCGCGTGGCTGGCGATCCGACGCAGGCGAAGTTCCTCAATGGATGGCTGAACAGAGTCGCGCAGCTCCGCACCTACGTCGCGACTCTGCAGGTGTAAGCAGCAATCCAGGCGAAGAGAGAAAGCGAGGACAAAGGGGACGCTACCCGTTTATGCGGTAGTGTTAGGAATCTTTCGCACTTTTGATTCGTGGTGGTCCGATCCCCGCTTTAGGCAATAGGCTGTTTCTCGAGCCGCTGGCTTTTGGCGAGTGGCTTCATTGAACAGGCGGCAGTTCACCCTGGTATAGGCAAAAATTCTCGCTCTACGTCCGGAGCCTTATGGAGTGCCTTAGGGATCGCTTTACGCCGCCGCTTCCGAGGAGTAAGGTATTTCGGAACGTTACGAAAGCTTGTCGTGAGAGCCCGTTCCGACGCCACGCCCGCGGCTCTCCGGGCCGACCCGACACTGATTTCGCGCCGCAGCGCGATGAGGGTACCGATCATGTTCGACAGTCCCATCATCAATGTCGCACTCGGCCTCGTGCTGATGTACGTCATGCTGAGTCTCTTGTGCACCGCCGTGAACGAATTCATTGCGACCCTATGCGGCCTGCGGGCGAGATATCTGAAGAGCGCCCTGGACGGACTCCTTGAAGATACGAAATTGCGGGAAGCGTTTCACACGAACGGACTGATCCGCGGCATGCAGCCGCCCGCCGGCTTGATCAGACGGATGGTCGCTGGAATTCTCCGAGCCGTCCGGCGCCCACTCAAACGAGCGGCTCAGACGCCCGCAATCAAAGGGCAGACATCGGCAGCCACTGAACAGAAGTCCGGATCAGAAGAACAGAAGCAGGAACACGAGTGGTCCGCGTCCTATATCACGGGAAAGACCTTTGCCTCGGCACTGCTTGCCAGCCTTGACCCGGCAAATGAGTCCATGTCCTTGAGCACCCTGGAGCAAATGGCCAAAGATCCAGACGACCACGGCGTCGGTGGGATCATCGCCAATGTGCTGCATACCGAACTCGTTGCGGCCGATGGCAACATGCAGAAACTAAGGGACGGCCTTGCGCGCTGGTTCGATGACAGCATGGAGCAGATTTCCGGCGCTTACACGCGGCGAATGAAGTGGATTTCGCTGGGTGTCGGTCTCGTGATTGCGGTCGCGCTAAATGCCAATTCCATCACCATCGCCCAACGTTTGTGGACGAACCCTGCGTTGCAGCAACAGGCCGTGACGCTGGCAGAGACTACCGTGGCAAATCCGCCGCCCGGCGTCCAGCACAACGCGGGTAATGCGACGCCTTCGTCTCAGGCGGCACCTCGAAGTCCTCAAGCGTCGTCATCGGCAAGCGAGGTCACGCCTGCGACCGAGGGCCAGAGCGGCATGAATAACGCTGATCTCGCTGGGCAGCTCAACAAGATGATTACGGACTACGGTGACATCCAGGCGACGTTTCCGCTCGGCTACGGTTCTTTCACACGACCTAAGTCAGCGGAAGAGTGGTTGATCGTCATTTTCGGTCTCGTATTTACTGGCGTTGCGCTTTCGTTCGGGGCACCATTCTGGTTCGATTTGCTATCCCGCTTCGTGAGAATCCGCAACGAAAGCGATCCTCCTCCGCGCTCGGATGAGGCGGCAAACTCAAGCTAGCGCAAGACTACTGCAAGTGGTGCGTACCTATAACTCAGCGAAAAGCCTACGCCAGTGAGGCTACAAACAACACTCGGAATGCAGGGGCGAAGAACCCGCGCAAATGGATTTACCGTAGAGGGTGTATGCAACTTACCAGTGGCAGGCATCGCGCAGCGGCTGGATGGCGGTGCCGAGTCCGCTGAGATCGAAGGCCGCGGATATTTCGTGGCCGCCGTACGGATTGATCCGCGCCGCAAGCTGCCGGGCATTCAAGAGGGACTCGACGAAAGGTACCGCGTTGCCCGGATAATAGGTCATGGTCCCGTCGGGAGAGATGGTCCAGTTTCGTCTTGACGAGCCTCCGTCGCCGACGGCGACTGTGACGGGCGCCGAATCGCTGCCCACCTGGCTCTCCCAGTTTATGAACGCGCCCGTTTCCGAACTTATGCAGCGCAGCGCGAGGCTCACCGGATCGCCGCCTACTCCGACGCCATGCGTCGCCTGGATTTGCAAGATCGCCGAGTCGACACGGCCCTTGTCGTTCCGCTTGATTATGACCCTCCAACCCGAAACCTCGGCGGTGGTGGATTCCGGAACCGGGCCCATAGACGAAGCGTTGTTAATGGACGGGTTGGCGGCGGCTGGCATTGCAGAAGGCGAACCCTGCTGGGATTGCGCCGCGCTTTGGGGCGAGAGTCGCAGATTCCTCGTCAAGAGATCAAAACATTCGAGGCGGTTCAGGGCGTCCTGGATCGCCTCGCATCTGGCCAGTTCCGTCTTTAGATCGTTACCGGGAAGCCGCATAGGTCCGCCCCGCAAGAATGTATAGTGCGGCGGTCGCCGCCGCCAAGACCTTGTTCATCGCTCCTCCAGAGAGGTTCATACGGAACGCTCCAAACACCCTGCATCCAAGAGTACCGCCTTGCGGCGTCACGCGACGGTCATGGCAAATTACACCATCTTCATGACAGGACTGTGACGAAGTCCGAGCTCGGAAGAATAAAGAGCGATCCGCGCTACGGAGATGGGCGTTTGGGAGTGGGATGGCGCATCTCGGATCGGCAAGCCCCCAAGGTAAGGGCGGCTTGCCCGGAAAGGCGCAGTAGGGGATATACGTACTTTTTCTGCCCGGTTGCCGATGAAAACGGTAGCCGCAAAAACGCCATACAGACTCGTTTAATTGAGCGTATACTCATCCGCCTCCGCAGGGACGCGAAGAGAGTCGGGATACCTGACCCAGACCATCAAGAGTCACTTTCAACCGGGGATTACCCCCCAAAGGAAATTTCCATGAAGAAGTATTTCAGCTTGGCGGCCGGCGTGGCCGCGCTTTTATGTGCAGGCGTCGTTCAGGCCGCGACCATGAGTCAGCCCAGCATGATGTCCTTTGATATCGAAGACACCGTGGCGCCGGCGCAGCAGCAGGCCTACGAGGCCGGCGTCAAAAGCTTTAATCAGTGTATGAGTCAACACGGTTTCAAGTACGCGGCGATGGCCCTGGAGCACGTAACCGGAAACACGTATATGTATTCCTACGTGATTAGCCTGCCAAACTGGGCGGCCCTCGACACCATGCATGCCACGGGCGGCGTCTGCGATTCGGTCGGCATGTCCGATATCAACCCGCACCTGATGAGCGAAACCAGCTCGATTTCAACCGTGATGCCGGGGTTCAGCCACTATCCCAAGAATATGGGCCCCATGCCGCCGCTCGTGGATGTCGTTTCTTTCACGCTCAAACCCGGCATGGCGGCATACAACGCCTTCACGACCGGCATAAAGGAAATCTATGCGGCCGAGATCAAGTCCAACTGGCCGTATTACTCCGAGATGGATGAGATGAACTATGCCGGCCCCGGCGCGCCGGATTTCCAACTGATTATGCCCGCCCAAAGCTGGGCGGAGATCGGCACGCCCGCCTCCCCACCATGGACGACGGTTCTCGAAAATGTTTACGGCAAGCAGAAGGCCGACGCGATACGCAAGTCGCTGGATGACGCGATCGCCAGCACCGAGGAACACGTAGACCGCTACGATCCGGATCTGAGCTACACGCCTTCCAACCATTAAGCACTACAACAAGTCAGGCGGCCCCTTCGAGGGGCCGCCTTTTTTACATCTGCTTTCAACGTCTCCGGCTCTTCCCTCATTCATTGAATGGGCGGTTCGTGGGTATTCATCCACTGCCAAAGCCTTGCAAATGCATCGCGCGGCACTGGACGAAGACGAAGCATCGGCGAAACTGATCGGCGCTGTTCTCCAGCGCGAGACCGGGCCGCGGATACGGCGATGACCACCGGATTCGTCTGCGCATCGCTCACATCGTTTCGCCGCTCGCTCCCCGTTGCCGAAGTCCCGACAAGCACGCACTACCTCATGCTCGAAGTGCCGCTGCTTTTCGCTGCGGCGCTAAACGTGTGGATGGGGAACGAGCCGCTGCCGACCGACACCAAAGTCGCCGTTGCTGCGAGGGGCTAGGCTTATTTCATGAGCGGAATCAAAGTGGGCAGACTCACGGTGATTCCGCGTTTTATGTGATATTTCACTGGAAAATCACATCTTTGGCGGGACCGACAGAGACCCCGCAGCGCGGCGGTCACGCATTGTTGACGCTATCGCGGCTGACGTCACCACCGACTTTTGAAGCGACCACAGCAGCTTCACCGATCGAGCGATTTCTGTCCGTGTTGTGGCTGCCGTGCGAATGAGCAACATGGAATTCTCGCGGAATTGGCGGCTGCGGCGACGGCCAGATTTAGAGCGTTTCTTGACAACGGCGGATTTTCGCGTTACAAAGCGTGGGCGCATTACCCAGCGCAGATCGGTTTTTGGCTTTCTCATCAAGGAGAACTCCGCTATGAAACTGCATCGCAACGCAACTCCCATCCGTGCATTGTTGATCCTGTCCTGCGTCTTGCCAGGTCTGGGGATGCTGCTCCGCCCCTCTTCGGCCATCGCCGCATCCATATCAACCCATAACTCGAGAATCGCGGATCCGGCAACGGCACCACCCAACTGGCCTTGGCGTGGCCTGGTATTGGAAAGTCCGCTGGATCTCGGAAAACTCAGGCCCTTAGACGGTTCCACTCCCGCCGAAATACAGCTGCTCTACGAGCATCTGGGAATCAACAGTGTCCACCTGTACTTGTATCCGGACAAGGTCTACGAGCATTGCGAGAATGCCCAACCCGCCTGTACGACGGATGGCGCCTGGCACGCGACGCTCGCATGGCTCGGCGGAATGCTGCAGGAGTGTGAGGAGCTTGGGATCACGGCCATCGTAGGTTTGAAAGCCGTGGAAGTGGCTGGTACCGATCCGCAACGCGGCTATTACGACCTGACCAGTGGTCCCGGTTTTTGGGAGGATCCCGATTTGAATGGTCCTCCGATCGAGCAACTGTACCGTCAGACGAAGCAACTCGCCATGTTCGTACAACGCTACAACGTTGACCATGCCTACGACATCATTCCGGAGCCTACCGAATTGACAGCCGCTGGCACGGCGGAGCAGCCGGCGGGCTGGCCGACCATCCAGGAAAATATTGTCCAGGCCGTTCACCAAGTCGACCCGGATGCGTGGGTCGTCGTCAAACCGGGTCCGTGGGCAGCGGCTCTCGCCTATCGGAATTTCGCACCGTTACCCGATCCGAACCTGGTCTACGCCATACACGTGTACGACCCTCAGCAGTACGCCAAACAGGGATTGCCGGGTCACGAAGACATGTTCGGCGCGCCGTGGCCCGGAACCTACCATGGACCGACGGGGGCCACCTACTACGATGAACAGACGGTCGAAAATGATATGCAGACAGCAAAAAATTTCGTCGACCAGGTCGATCCGCCCTATTACATGTACGTGGGGGAATTCAGCGTCGTTACCTATGCCTGCGATTCAAATGTGTGGCTACAGAATCTGATAGATATCTGGAACAACCAGATGGGCACGCCTTGGGGCTGGTCCTACTACAGTCAGGGGGGATCCCCCAGCTGGAGTCCGGACTATACCTATACGGTCACACCGGCCACGGCGCCGGCACAAGCCACGACGGTAAACTATGCAGTTGCGCCCGGAACTCCGCCGAACACGGCAAGATGGGCCGATCTGGAAACGCTTTTTAATGGCTCCCCGCCGCCTCCTGCGGAAGGCTACTGTCAATCACCTTCAGCTCCCTCTCACCGATAAGGCGGACGAAACGGACACGAACGGGGGTATTTGCGCTATGCTTGGTCGAACACGTTTTGCCGGCGCCGCAGATGCCCACGTCCGCGTCCAACGAACCAAGGAGATACTCATGAGAAAGCCGCACATCGCCGCGATCGGTCTTGTTTTTGTCGCAGGTTCAGCTGCTGTTGCGGCGCCATCGGCCCCATTGCACTATCCGCAAGCGCAGCGCGGCAAGACGGTGGACAATTACTTCGGCACCCAGGTCCCGGCGCCGTACCAGTGGATGGAGAACCTCGATAGCCCGGCCCTCAAGCAGTGGGTCGCGGCCGAGAATAAGCTGACCGATGCCTATCTCGCGAAGATTCCCGTGCGCGGCTGGATCCAGAAACGCTTGACTACGCTTTGGAACTACGCGAAGGAAGGCACGCCGATCCAGACGGCGAACGGCATGCTCTTCTTCAGCCGCAATTCCGGGCTGCAGAACCAGTCCGTCGTCTATGTGCAGAACTCGCCCGCGGCAAAGCCGCGGGTGCTGCTCGATCCGAACAAGCTCTCGCCCGACGGCTCGATCGCACTCGCCTTCTACGTGCCCTCGCCCGACGGCAAGGACCTCGCCTATGCACTTTCGCAGGGCGGCTCGGACTGGGAGACGATTCACGTGCTCGACGTGGCGACCGGCAAGGACATGGCCGACGCCGTGCGGTGGGTGAAGTTCTCGGGCATTTCATGGACCAACGACGATAAGGGCTTTTACTACTCGCGCTATCCGCAACCGCCCAGCGGCGAGAAGCAGATCAACCAGAAAGTGGTCAATCAGACGCTTTACTACCACGCGCTCGGCACGGCGCAAAGTGCCGACAAACTGATTTATGCGCGCCCCGATCTGCCCGAATGGATCGTCGGCGGCGGCGTGAGCGAAGACGGCCGCTACCTCTTCGTGGGTCTCGTGAACGGCACCTCGCCCAATAACGAACTCTATTACGCCGATCTCGGCAATCCCGAAAAACCGGACATCGCGGCAAAACTCAAGCCGCTCTACACGAAAAACGACGCCGCGTACTCGCCGATCGGCAACATCGGCGACACGCTGTATCTGCAGACGACGCTGGATGCGCCAAAGGGGCGCATCGTCGCTGCGAAGCTCAACGATCCAGATCCGGCGCACTGGCGCGTCGTCGTGCCCGAAGCTGAGGGCGTACTCAGTAGCGCCGCGATCGCGAACGGCCACATTCTTGCCGATTACCAGATCATAGCCAAGAGCCAACTGAAGTTGTTCGACACGGGCGGTAAACTGCTCGCGACGCTTGCGCTGCCGACACTCGGCACGGTCGGCGGCATCTCGGCACGCAACGATTCGAAGAACGTGTACTACGCCTTCACCTCGTTCCTCTATCCAACGACGCTTTACCGTTACGACGTCGCCAACGGCAACACGGACACGTACTTCAAACCCGACGTGGCCCTCGATGCCTCGCCTTACGAAACAAAGCAAGTGTTCTACACCTCGAAAGACGGCACCAAGGTGCCGATGTTCATCGTCGCGAAGAAGGGCATCAAGCTCGACGGCAGCCACCCGACCGTGCTCTATGGCTACGGCGGCTTCGACATCACGATCACGCCGTCCTTCAATCCGATGTTGCCGGTATGGTTGGAAATGGGCGGCGTATATGCCGTCGCCAATCTGCGCGGCGGCGGCACCTATGGCGAGAAGTGGCACCAGGCCGGCATGCTCGGCAACAAGCAGAACGTGTTCGACGATTTCGCCTGGGCAGCGAAGTACCTGGTCGCGCAAAAGTACACCTCGACGCCGCATCTCGGCATCCAAGGTTATTCAAACGGCGGTCTGCTCACGGGCGCTTCGATCACGCAGCATCCGGAGTTGTTCGGAGCGGCTTACATCGGCCACGGCGTGCTCGACATGTTGCGTTACCAGAAGTTTTCGGGCGGCGCGCTGTGGGCGCCCGAGTACGGCACCTCCGACGACAAACAGGCATTCCAGTGGCTCATCAAGTATTCGCCCCTGCACAATATCCACAAGGGTACCTGTTATCCGCCGACGCTGATCACGACCTCCTGGGATGACGATCGCGTGGTGCCGATGCACGAGTTCAAGTTCACGGCGAAAATTCAGCAGGCACAGGGCTGCGCAAATCCTATCCTGTTGCGTACCACCGGAAGCACCAGCCATGTCTACATGCCGACTGACAAGTTGATTGCCCAGACCGCCGACGTGTGGGCTTTCGAGGCTTGGAATCTCGGCATCGCCCAGCCGCCTGCGGCGGCAACGGCAGTGGCAAGCGCAAGCGCGCAATGAAACGCCTCGTCGCGGCGGCCGGCGGAGTTTTCCTGATTCTCCTGGCCGGTTCCGCGCCGGGGCAAAGCGCGCGAAATCAGGGGGCCGCCGATTCGCCTGACGCCTGTGCACCGACGCGCGCGCTGGTGGATCAGATCATCCGGCCCTGGCTCGTACACGGTGAGCGTGGACCCGACCGCAAGGCGGTCGGCGTCGCGTTGGGGGTCTATCTCAACGGGACCGAATGCTACTTCAACTACGGCACGACGCGTCTCGGTAGCGACGAGACGCCGACGCGGCATACGTTGTTCGAGATCGGTTCGGTCACCAAGACCTTCACCGCAACCATGCTTGCGCTACGCGAGGTGCGTAATCCGGTCTTCAGCGCCAGAAGTCCCGTCAACATCTCGCGTATTCCCTGCGCCGGCAAGCTGTGTTTGAAGCTCGCAAACGGAATGGACCAGCTCACGTATCGAGAGCTTGCCACGTTCACCGGCGGGTTGCCGGACGACCCGACCAATCTCGGCGGCATCGGAATGCGCCGCTATACGCAGGCCGATTTCATTGCCTATCTGAACGGACTCGCGCCGCCGCCGAGCGGCCTGCCGACGACGGACAGCTACTCGAATTCTAGCTACGGATTTCTCGGCCAACTCCTGATGGCGCTTGACGGCTACCACGATTTCGACGATCCCGCTGCCTTTCGTGCGAGTTTCGACGAATGGATCGGCGACGGGATCACGGGACCGCTTGCGATGACCTGCACGACGGCCGACATCGCCGCCCTGCCGCCGGCCTGCAACGCGGGCGCCGAAATGGCGACCGGCTACCGCTACGAGCATGGGCGCTACGTCGAGGTCCGCCGGCCCTGGCCGTGGATGCCTTGGGGCCCGGCCGGCGCCCTGCGTTCCGACGCGGAAGATCTACTGCACTACACGGCCGCATATCTGGGCGCAAGCAAGGCGGGCGATGTGCCGGTACCCGCGGAGCTGACGAAGGCCATGTCGCTCGCACGTGCGCCGACTGAAGTCCAATTGCCGAAGGCGCCGGCGAACCTTCAGGCCTATGCCTGGGTCGTCGTTCATGCCGCCAACGAGGCGAATGTCATCGTACTCAAGGACGGGGGCACGGCGGGCTTTTCGTCCTGCGTGGCGATGATGTCGGCGCGCGCGGCGGGGGTTGTCGTACTCGTCAACAGTACCCGGACGCTCGCCTGCAAGAAGGCGCGGGCAATACTGCACAAGACAGCCGTTCCCGCAGCCCATTAGAAAATCGGCAGAAAATACGGCGTGGTTCGGCTAGTGTGATTCTTCCGGCGGCGTGAGTCCGTCGTCGGGATTGTAGAAGAAACCGAGCAGCACGTAGCGGCGGCCGCGCACGACGTCGGTCGCTTCGTGGAGCAGCGAGCTGGAAAAAACGATAGAGCCGCCGCGCGCGGGGCGATAGGTCGCGGGACCGAACTCGGGGAACTGGAGCGCGCCGCCTTCGTAGTCGCCGGTATTGAGATTGACTGTCATCGCAAAACGTCGGTGCAGCGTGTCGCTCGTTTCATTGTCGCGATGCGGACGGAAATAGCCGCTGCCTTCGTCGTAGCACACCACCTTGAACGGTTCATGATGACTGACCACGTAGTGGAAGCACTTGCTAATCTCGGGCAACACGCGCGTGCTGACGCTTTGTTCTATTTCGCGGATGAGTCCTGCGTCTTGGAGCGTAAGATCGCGCCGCCGCTTGACGGCCGGATCGGGCCGCCACTGCGGTTCCGGTCCCGAAAGATCGAGCACACCGGAGGGATGGCCACCTTCGCGGTCAAAATGCTCGATCAGCCGCGTGCAAAGCCGTGCAGGCAGTACGTCGGGGAGTATCAGGACCGGTGCGGCGCGTTCGAACGGCGCATCGGGCCGCGCTTGCGGTGCTGCAAAGGCGGCGCGGATTCGGACCCCGAACTGGGCAATCTGGTTCGGGCGCGTTGCGCCGCTCGCGAGTACACGTCCAGCGGCGTCGCTGACGGCATACAAAACCTCATGTTCGTCCGTGGCAATGTCGCCGGCTTCCAGCGCGACATAAACCTTGAGGCCGAGTGCGGCCAATGCAGCGGCGTCCGCGCCGCGCGTAGTTTGCGGCAGGAGCAGCGCACGCACAAGACGCGGCACCTTCAGTTCGAGCGTCGCGAACTTGCGCGCCACCTGGCGACAGGCGGGACTGTGGGGGCGCGTAAGATAGATCAGAGCCGAGGGTTGTCCTTCCAGCGCCGACAGAAGATCCGTGGGCTTGCCGGTTTCGTCACGCACGCCCGTGCGCGGCAGCAGCGCGCCGGCGACGAACGATCCCGCGGCCGATTCAGCTTCGGGCATCGAAGCGTCGTTCCTCACCGGGGTTTGCGGCATATACGGATAACATCCTGTGTGGCGGCGGCCGGCGCATCTCTGGCTTAAAGAACCTCTGATGCATTCAGGGGTTCCGTGTGGCGCATGGATGCGTCACTGCGAATCGAGCACGTAAGTGCTTGATTCGTCGTAAGACGAGCCCGGACATGCACCGGACTCGTCGCCTCTGAGCAATTCACGGACGAATTGATCAGAGTTTCCTTAACTTCTCCGTTGATAGACAATAGCATTTACAGGACGATAGCGCTTCCAT
>JBOIBN010000028.1:0-30753 GCA_050739575.1 Gammaproteobacteria bacterium | reverse complement strand
TGTGCATGGGTCTCTCCGAAGATGTGGTGTCCTCGGCAGAGAAAAAACCCATGCACACGCTGTTTTTACGCGAGTATACCCCTTAGTACGCTGAATTCAAAAACTATTTCGTGGGGATAGCTCAGGTCGGGACCTCATTTTTGCGAGCTGTTTACGTCGGCTTGAATCTAACGACGGGGCGCTGAGGTTTGCGGCGCGCGACCTCTTCGAACCCGGCCTTGTCGTACATGGACTTGGCTCCGAACCACATGGCGTCGTCCTTCGACCGCATCGGTTTATCTACCGGATACGCTTCCAGCAAGGTCGCTCCGTGCTTCTTCGCATACGCAATGGCACCCTGCAGAAGCGCGCGAGCAACGCCCTGGCCGCGATACTCGGCCGGCACGACGAAGCAAATTATCGACCAGACGGGTTGATCATCGACCGGCTTCATCACGGGAGAGCGCTTGAGCTTGGCGTAGTCTTCTCTCGGCCCCACCGACAGCCAGCCCACGGGAAGCTTGCCGCGATATGCGATGAGACCGAGCAGTTTGCCAGTGTCGCCCAATGCCTTGAGGTCAGCGCGGTTGACTTCGCCGCGACGTTTGCCCGCCGGCAAGGGCTTTTCAGCTCCGCTGCGACGGTAGTACATGCACCAACAGCCGCGAGCAACGGAACAGCCTCTTGCCTTGAACAGCGTTTCGAGATCGGGCCAGCGTTCCGGCATCAGTGGCAACACAGTCAGCTTCATGGCTCTCCGCTCGGGCGAATGGTCAGGCCTTGAGTGCATCGATGATACGCCCCGCGAAACCGAGTTGCTGCTCCAAAGCAGCGCATTCGGTGTCTTCCAGTTTCCCGCGCTTTAGCTTCGCCTCGACTTCTTGCGCGTACCAGCGAGCCAAACGTACAAGCTTGGCGCGCTCGGACACGGCCGCCAGCGAGGTGTCGAGGTCGTTCACTCGCCCAAAGTGCAGCCCAATCACACGTTGATAGTCAGCAAACTTGTAAGCGGCACCGTGGGTAGAGACCGAGCGGCCGATGATATTGACGGGGTCGCTGTGGTCTGGACGAAGTACCAGTTGCGTCACTGATAGGCACTCCACATATACGTTGTCTTCTCGCCCTTGCAGATACCCAAGTTCCTCCACGATTGCGGTGAGATTGTCCGGCGACTCCACAAGGGCATGGAGCACTGGCGCTTCTTCAGTCCATGGCTCGAGCCCGCCTGCAATGAAGCGCAATTCGAGCCGCGAGTTACGATGCTGCCAGGATTCGAGGAATCCGTCGAACGATGTCATGTTGCTAGTTCAAAAGGTCTAACGCTATGGAGTTAGCCCGCACCCGCTGGTCGTTCGTCCGTGATCTCCTGTCTCGATGGCTACCTTTTCGGTACATACCGCATCGCCACCGCCCCCGAACTGAACTCCAGCCGGCTCACGAGCTTCAAGACGATATGCTTCGATAGCCCCGCGAACAACGTCGGTCCATGGCCCGCCAGGATAGGATGCACCACGAACTCGTACTCATCGATCAATCCCAGCTCCGTCAACGCCAGCGCGAGCTTCACGCCTCCTACAAGCAGTCCCTTGCCCGGCTCCCGCTTGAGCTGCTGGACGGCCTTCCCCAGATCCCCGCGCACGAGTTCCGCGTTCCAATCGACCCGGTCCAGCGTGCTCGACACGACGTACTTCTTTGCCGCATCGATCGTCCGGGCGAAGGGAAGCATCCAATCGATCATCCAATCCGGCTTCGTTCTCGTCCGCGCCGGCGTCCGCCACGCCGCCTCCATCATCTCGTAGGTCACCCGGCCAAAGAGGAGAGCATCAGCCTGCTCGACGTTCTTGGTCGCGTTACGATGCAAGTCTTCGTCCACGATTCCTGCACGATGATCGCAGCACCCGTCCAATGTGACGTTGATGGAAAACCGAAGGGGCCGCATTACGTGCTCCTGAAGTGGGCTAACTACAAATAGGCGAACAGGATTCTGTCAGCTGAGTTCGTCCAAATTTACGCATAGTCCAGTAAACCTTCGCAATTTCCATTGATCGCTGGTTTTATGCAACCTAAACAGTGACCGATGCCTTATCCGGCCGATTCTCCAGCCGTGGGTCAAGGTCTGCGCGAACTATACTCCGCATCTTTCTCGAACGCGTGGTCGGGTAAGCGCTCAGGCGGCGCCAGCGGCAAGGCGGTCGGCGAGGCCGGAGGCGCGGCGGATGCGGCGAGTGATGGCGGTGTGCAGCGCGGTTTCCGTGGCCCAGATTTCAACGCCTTCGCGGGCGCGGGTGATGCCGGTGTAGAGCAGTTCGCGGGTGGCGACGGCGCTCTCGCGCGGCGGCAGCACGAGTGCGACTCGATAAAACTCGGAGCCCTGAGCCTTGTGCACTGTGAGTGCGTAGCAGGTTTCGTGCGTCGGCAGGCGGGCCGGAGAGGTGGCGCGCAGCACGTTATCGGCGCCCGCTGTCCACAACATCAGACGTCCCTCTTCGTTCGGCCATGCGATGCCGAAGTCGCCGTTGAACAATTGCAGTTCGTAGTCGTTCTCGGTGATGAGCACGGGCCGCCCTCGGTACCAGGCATCGGCCGCGTGCACGCCGAGCAGAATTTCCACCCGCGCGTTTAATCCTTCTACGCCGAACACGCCTTTGCGTTCGGCCGCGAGCAGGCGGAAGCGGTTGAATTGTTCCAATGCATCGGCTGCGGAGGCCGCATTGAAGACGGGTTTGAAGTGGGTTTCGGCGATGCGCGCGAGTTCACGTGTAAGTTGTCTTTCGTCCGCAATCTGGCGCCAGGTCAGCATCTCCGGCGCATCGGTTTCGCGTTCCCTCTCCCTCGACGGGAGAGGGTTGGGGTGAGGGTGAGAACTTTCCGCCGCAGCCGCTGTGCGGCTGTACCCCTTGCCCTCTTCCTCAAGGGGAGAGGGAATTGATTTCGAGAGCAGCGCGAGGGCGGCGTTTGCGTCGCCGGCGATCACGGCGTCGGCGAAGCGGCTGATGGGACCTTCGCCGGAGCGGTAGTTGCATTTGAGCAATGCGATGCACGCACTGATCGGCGAAGTTCTGCCGTCGGCGCGCGGCACCGGCGCGCCGAGCAGGTTGTCGAGCTGTGCGGCGTCGCTTGCCGGAAAACCATTGGCGGCGAGGCAAATGTCACCGAGCACCGCGCCGGCTTCGACCGAGGCGAGCTGATCGCGGTCGCCGACGAGCACGAGTCGCGCGCCGGGTTTCAGTGCGGCAAGCAGTCGCGCCATCAATCCGAGATCCACCATCGAGGCTTCGTCCACCACGATCAGGTCGAAGGGCAGGGGTGCGGCGGCGTCGTGGCGGATGGATTGTTTTGCTGCGTTGTAGCCGAGCAGGCGGTGCAGCGTTTGCGGTTCGCCCGGCAAACGTTCGCGCATCGCCGCGGGCATCCGGTCTTTGGCAAGCACCTCGGCGAGCCGCCCGGCTGCTTTGCCGTTGGGTGCCGCGAGTGCCACCGACAACTCGGGATTGAGCAGGAGCGCCAGTGCGATGAGCTTGAACACGGTGGTCGTCTTGCCGGTACCGGGACCGCCGGAGATGATCGTTAGGCGGCGTGTTGCGCCCAGCGTCGCCGCCAGTGCCTGACGATCGAGTCCGGCTTTGCCGATGGTGGGGAACAGTGCGTGCAGATGCGTTTTGAGTTTCGCAGGATCAGGTCCTGGCATCGGTTCGCCAAGACGGCGCAACGCCTCGGCGACACGGGTTTCATAAGTCCAGTAGCGATGCAAATACAGCCGTTCGCCATCGAGAATCAACGGCGCACGTCCGCCGGGTGGCGCGACCGTCGTACTTGCTGCAAGTTTGCTTTTCCAATTTTTCGGCGTCGCGATATCATGGGCACGCAGCAACTCGGCCGCGGTGTCCAGGTCGAGACATACGTGACCTTTCGCGACCTCGGCCGAGACGAGCGCGGCGGCAAGACCCGCATCGTCACCGCCGCGGCGCGCAATCCAATCGCCGAAGGCTGCGTCGAGCGCATCTATCGCGCCGGCGTCTTGCAATGCACTCAGCGACTTAAGCACGACCGTCTCCGGAGAGGAGGGCGTCGAGACGTTGTACGTCGTTCCAGGCTGGGCGCGTGTGCCAAACGCCGCGCGGCGCGGGGGCGTCGGGCGCCATGCCGCGCAAGAACAGATACAGCACGCCGCCGAAGTGTTTTTCGTAATCGTAGCCGGGAATGCGGGTGGCGAGGTAGCGGTGCAGGGCTACTGTATATATAAGGTACTGGAGGTCATAACGGTGTTCGGCCATGGCGTGGTCGAGCGCTGCCGTTGTGTAGGCATCGAGATCGCTGCCCAGACGGTTGGACTTATAGTCGGCGATCCAGTAGCGTCCGCCGGACTCGAACACGAGGTCCATGTAGCCTTTCATCTGGCCCGCCAGGTTGCCGAAGGCGAGCGCCGGACGCGGCACTTTGGGCGCGAACGCGCTCAGCGCCTGATCGAGTGCGTCTGCATTGAGTTGCGCAAGCGGAAAGTAGAACTCCAGTTCGTCGATGCGTTGCGCGCGAGCAATATTGCCGAGCGTGCACCCTGCTGCCGCGAGAGGCGTGGCGAGTGCGCCGACCAGCCACGGCGACAGCGTCTCGACCCACCGGTCGTCGAAGCCGTAAGCCGCGCACAGTTGTCTTGTAGTCGTCTCGATGGCATCCGCGTTCGAATTAAAATCGAGTGCTTCGAGCACGGCGTGAAGAAAGGTGCCGCTCGCGGCGCCTGCGGGGAAGGCATGGATTCCCGTCGCGGCTTCGACGACCGGCGCCGGTTGCACCGTCTCGTCCCAGTCGGGACGTTCCACCATGGCGCCGTGCGCGCCGGCGGCAAGCAGGCTGTAGCTTGCAATGTGAAAACGCTGCTGCAAGCGGTCGGCGTGCGCGAACTCGCGCGCCTCGCCGTGCGCCCGCGAACTCTCCGCGTTCAAAAAATGTTTCGCATGTGCCGGCGCCCGCACGCACATGGCGCCTTCGGGCGCGGCATTGCACCAGTCGCGCAGCGCGGTTTCCCATGTGTCGGGTGTCTCGATGCCAAGCAAACGGGCCAGCGCACTCTCTTCCGCATAGCGGGCGGGCGTGCAAATCAGATAGCAAGCATGAGTGGCGCGAGTGAGTGCGACGTAGGTCAGACGCGCCTGCTCGGCATGCGCTTCCTCGCCGGCGGCCATCTGCCGCTGGGGGAGGGCATCGGAGCCGAGATCGAGCACCGGTTTGAAATCTGCATCGTGGGTTAATACCGCGGGATTTACAACGTTCCCATCCGGCCTTCTGACAGCCCACAGGAACGGCAGGAACACGATCGGGTATTCGAGCCCCTTGGCCTTGTGGATGGTGACGATGCGCACCAGTTCGTCGTCGCTCTCGAGGCGCAGTTCGCGGCTTTCGTCGCCGCGATGCGTTTCGGCGCATTCGCGCGCGAGCCACGCCATGAGCGATTCGATACCAGGATGATGCGCCGCCTGCGCCTCGGCCAACTCGGCGAGATGGCGCAGGTTGGTCATCGCCCGTTCGCCGTCGTCACGCGCGAGCGTGCGCTCGATCACCCGCCGTTCGCGCAAGAGATGCGCGAACATGGCGGCAAAGCCCTGTCTTTGCCAAAGCGTGTTGTAGCCGCGGAACGCGGCGACAATTTCGCTCCAGCGACTCTCGTCCTCGCCCAACTCGGCGATCTCGCTCGCGGTAGCGCCGAGGAGCGGCGTCGCCAAGGCGCGGCGCAGGCGCGATCCGCGCGCGGGTTCGGCAACCGCCGCAAGCACGATCTGAAGATCGATGGCTTCCGCGGTGGTAAACACGCTGTCGGTCGAGAGCGTGACCGAGGCGATACGGTGCGCGCGCAAGGCCCGCTGCACTGCGTCGCCTTGCCTGTGCGTGGAGACCAGCACTGCGATGTCCCGAGCGCGCACGAAAATCTGCTCGCCCCTTTTATGCCGGTAATGCGCCTTTTTCGCTTCGCCGAGTGCGAGCAGGCGTTCGATTTCCCCGGCGCAGATTCCGGCCATATCGTGTACGGACGCATTTTTGCCGGCGATACCGCCTTTTGCCTCTTGCGGTGCCGGCTGCCATATCACCGTGAGCGGGGCGTCGGCTTCTTTCTTGATCGTCAGCGCCGAGATTTCACCGCCGGATTCGACTGCCTTGAATGGAATTTCATCGTAGAAAAAGGGCTTCTCATTGAGTCCGAACAAGGTATTGAGCGCGGCGACCAGTGGCTCGGTGGTGCGGTAATTGCGTGCGAGATCGTAAATGCGTTCCGATTTTTCGCACCAATGGCGTGCGCGCATGTAGGCAAAGACGTCGGCGCCGCGGAAACGGTAGATCGCCTGCTTGGGATCGCCGATCAGAACCAGGCCGGTATTTTTGCGATCCGCGTAAATGCCCGAGAATATTTCGTACTGGAGTGGATCGGTGTCCTGGAACTCGTCCACCAGCGCCAACGGGTAACGCTTGGCGATGCGTTCTGCAAGCACTTTCCCACTTGGACCCGCCAGTGCGTCGCACAGGTTCTGCAACATGTCGTCGAACCCTATTTCGCGCGCCTGCCGTTTTCGCGCCCGCGCCTCGATGCGCAGATAGTTTAGGGCTTCGACATAGGTTTCCTGCCACCACAGCGTACATAAGTTTTCGACGGCCCGCTGCAACGCATCGCCCAGCCGCTTTTTGAAAAACGTTTCATCAGGCACGGTTCCTTTCTTCAAACTCGCCTCAAGTTTCGCCAGCGTCAGCCGTTCGAAGTTGTCGGGCAAGACCGGATAGGGCGATTGAGATAACCAAACGTCCCACTCGCCTAGCAATCGCGTGGTGGTCTTGACGTTATATTTCGTGCGATTCAAGTCATCGCTTTGCGTCAGCCATTCGCGGAGCGGGTCTCCCGCCTTCTGCCATGCCTTCGACGCTGCATCGGCCGCAGCCAGAAAGACCTCTTCGGCGTGTCGGACTTCGTCCGCGCTGACCTGCGGCTCGACCTGCAAAGTGCCGCTCACTGCGAGTGCCCGGTGCACGCTGTCGAGGATGCCGTCCGGGGATTTGAACGTACCCAGCATCCAGCGGGCGTAGGCGGGACTGGACGCGGCCTGGCGCGTACGCCAGAAGTCGGCGGCGATCTCCTCACGCAGTGATTGTTCTTCGCTCCGCTGTTCGGTGACGAATGCACCGCCTACTTCGAAAGCCAGCTCGGCGAGCATGCGCTGGCAAAAACCGTGAATGGTGAACACGGCGCTTTCGTCGAGCGCAGCGAGCGCGGCGGCGACGCGCTCGATCATCCGGCTCTTGCCGCCCTGCGTTTGAACCGCCAGCGCGTCGAGGAATTTATCCGGTTCGCCGAGCATCAACTTTCCCTGCGCCTCGACGAGCGTTTTTCGGATGCGCGTGATCAGCTCGCCCGAGGCCGCGCGCGTAAAGGTGACAACGAGAATCTGCTCCACCGTCAAGTGGGTCGTCAGCAGCGCACGCAGATACACGTTGACCAGCGCCGTCGTCTTGCCCGTGCCGGCGCTGGCCTCGATCAGCGAAACGCCTTCGAGCGGCAAGGTGAGCGGATCGGCCGGGCTCATGATTTTGTCTCCGCATCGGCCATCGGTCCGAACACGTCCCTGGCAAGCGCCCCGAATTCCCGGTCGAACAATTCGGCGCATCCGCGAAAAACCAGCTCGTAGTCCTCGGCGCCGTCCACCCGCCGGTAGTCGCTGTTCCAGCTCGACTCCACATTGGCGTAAGCTGCCGCTTCGCCTTTGTTCGTATTGCTTGCAATCTGGTCGAACTCGAGCGACAGTTCGGGCAGCAGCGGCACCGCTTCACGTTGTATGCGCGCGTACAATTCGCACAGCCGTATCAGTTCGCCCCGCGGATCGGCCACCGTGCCCCACGCCACATGTTCGGCCCTGTCCTTGTCCATGCCGATGAAATGGCTGGCCGTCACGGCCTTGTCGCTCGCGGCGAGCGCGAGATGCCGAATCCACACGTCCAGTCGATCCTTCGCGCGCACCTTGCCCGCACGCGCACGGACGAGTCCGACCTGCGGATAGACGTCGGCGATACGTCCCTGCAGATGCCAGTCACCGAGCTGCAAATCAATGTCGTGCGGCTGCGCCTTTTCCTCTCTCGTGACCTCGCGTATGGCGACAATCAGTCGCGCCGTCTGCTCTACGATGTCCGCGAAGGCGAGACGGCCCGCTTCGCCGAGCGGCAGCCACGCGTGTGCGGCAAATTCCGCGTAACACGAGTTCGGATCAAAGTCTTCGCCGTGCGTCAGCCAAAGCTCCAGCAACGCATCTCGCACTCGCCAGGCGTCGAGTCCGTGAAGCGAGAACAGCTCTTCGTCCTCCGGCGCGAGATCGGATTTGCGCGTCGCGGCGCCAAGGGCATTTAGAAATTGCCGTGCCGGATTGCTTAAGCCTCTCGCCAACTCGTCGAGCGTAATCGCATGCTCGACATCGCGCACGATCGGCGCCTGCGCAAACACTGCGGGCGCCGAATCGGAAGCGGGCGCGCCCAGCCATTCCTCTGCATAGCTCGCGCCGCGCCGGGGCTCGGCACGGTAACGCGCGGAAAACGGTTGCAGCGGATGGGCGAGCACAATGTCTTGCTCTTTGGCGCCCATCCGCTTGAGCACGTCGAGCAGTTCGCTCACCACGACCGAGGGCGGCAACTCGGTGTCGTCGCGTTCGCTGCGTCCGATGTAACTTACGTGAAAGGCGTTGCGTGCGGCGCCGAGTGCTTCCAGAAACAACGCGCGATCTTCGGTGCGCCGCGCCCGATCCCCGCGTTTGGGATCGGCCGCAATCAGATCGAAACCCGGCGGCCGTCCGCGGCGCGGAAAGTCCTGCTCGCTCATACCGAGCAGCCACACGATCTTCGCCGGGATGCTGCGCATCGGCGCAAGCGCGCAGAAGGTGACGCGCCCGGAGAGAAACGGGCGCGGGTGACGCGGCACGGCGAGACGTGCCGCGAGCGCGGCGCGCGCGACTGTGCGCGGCACCGCCTCCGTGTAGTCGGCGCGTTGCGCCTGTTCCGCGAGATCCTTGACGGCCTGGCGCAGCATGGCCACGGCGGCCAACTCGTCGGGCGTCTCTGGTGCGAACAGGGCGAGCAGTTTCTGCATCGCCCGCGTCCACTCCGCGAGCGGTCGCGCCGCTTCCAAGTTCGCGCGCCACTTTGCGAGTTGCGCGACGAAGACGCATAATGGTCCGAGCGGGCGCGCCGTCTGCCCTTCGAATGCGCCCCACGGCGCGACGCCTTTCCACAATTTATCTTCGTCGGGCGCGAGCGCATAGCCGAGCAGCAGGCGATCGAATCCGAAGCGCCAACTGTAGCCGTCTTCGCCGGGCAATCCGAGTGCGGCCCGCTGTGCGCCGTCGAGCCCCCAGCGAATGCCGGCGGTTTCGACCCAGCGGCGGACATCGGCGAGCGACTGCGTATCGAGTCCGAAGCGGCGCGCGACGGCCGGCAGTTCCAGCAGGCCGATGACCTCCGAGACCTTGAATCGCGAATCGGGCAGGGCGAGCAGATCGAGTAGCGCTTCAGGAATCGGATGTTCCTCGCGCAGGCTGCGATCGGCGAGACTCCAGGGGATGTGGCGCGGGTGCGGCGCGGCGCCGAATACGGCACCGATCGGCTCGGCGTAGTCATCCATGTTGGGCGCCATCACCAATATATCTTCGGGACCGAGCGACGGATCGGCTTCGAAGCAGGCGAGCAGTGCATCGTGCAGCACCTCGACTTCGCGTTGGCGACTGTGGCACACGTGTATCTGGACGGATTCGTCCTCCGCTTTCATAGCGACCGGTTCTGGTTCCACCAGATTCAGGATGCCGTTCTGCAGACGCCCGAGAAGGTTTTCCTGTGGCGGCAGTTCGAAATGTTCGAGCGAAACGGAATCGCCCGGCACGTCGTGCAGCAGTTCGATGAAGTCGCGGGTCTGCATGCCCAGCGCGCTGAGTAGCGGGTGCCCGCTGACGGCATATTCAGTGCGCTCCGGCCGTACGAGTCGCCAACGTGCGAGCCGCTTCTCGCTTTCGATGTCGCCCCAGTAGGCTTGCGACGGGTTGGGCACGAACAGAAATACATCGCGCGTCTGTGCGAGCGCCGCGAGCAATTGCAAATACACGGGCGCGAGCGCAGAAATGCCGAACACCGACACCCGCGCGGGCAGGTCGTTGCCCGGCGCGAGGCGATCGGCATGCCGGGCGAAGTCTTCATACAACTGAGCCGGGTTCGGCGCCGCGCCGGCCGCCACCTGCTGCCACAGCGCCGCCTGCCATTCGGCATCGCCCGCGGCGGACTTGTTAGCTTGCCAGTCGCGAATCCATTCGGGTCGATAGATCTGGTACTGCTCGAACACCGTTGCCAACGCCTCGGCGAGTTCGAACGGCGCCCGCTCGTCGCCGGCGGCGAGATAACGCGCGAGCACTTCCGCCTGCTTTGCCTGTGCCGAGACCAGCGCCGCATACAGACGCCAGACGAGCGGACCTCGTTCCAGCGGCGAACTGGTCGACAGCGCCGGATCGCGCGCGCGCAGCATTCGCCAGACGAAGGCCGCCGGCTGCTGAAATTCGAGATTGGCGGCGATGCCCCGCCGCGCGGCGAGCGCCCGCTTCAGCCATTCGTCCATCCCGGCGTGGCCGACAACGATGGTTTCCGGGCGCAGCGGATCGGCGTCCGTCGGGCGTGCGAGCACCTCGGCGAGCGCATCCGCCAGACGTTCGATCCGGTTGCCGAAGTGGATGTGCAGCAAGAGACTGATGAGCCGGAGGGCGAGGCGGCAGTGTCGGTCATTGGCGGGCGGGCGGCAAGTCCCATTTGCCGCCGCGGCCGGAAGGCGCGAGAATGGGGCGTCTCTCAATGGAGTTCAGCCATGCGCAAAATTCTTCCGACGGCGGTTGCGGCCGCCGCGCTGTTGGTCATTTCCCTGCCGTCGGCGCGAGCCGCGACGCAGGCGCCGCCTTCGCTCACGCTGGCCGTGGCCGGCTCGTGGCGCACGCCGGCCTACGTGCAGCGCGACAAGTACCGCCACCCGCTGCAAGTGCTTCAGTTCTTCGGCATCCGGCCGGACATGACCGTGGTCGAACTCGAACCCGCCGGCGGCTGGTGGACCGAAATTCTCGCGCCCTACCTCAAGGCCAATGGACGGTTGATCGAGGCCGTACCGCCGGCCGATAGCGCAAGCAGCTTCTCGCGCCAGATGCGCACGAGCTTCGATGCCAAGCTCAAGACGAGTCCGCAACTTTATTCCAAGGTCAAACTGGTGGACTTCTCGCCGCCGAACACCGTGAATCTCGGGCCGCCGAATTCGGCCGACATGGTGCTCACCTTCCGCAACCTGCACGACTGGGTGAATGAAGACAACGGCGCTGGCGAGGCCGTGTTCCGCGCCGCGTTCGAGGTGCTCAAGCCGGGCGGCGTATTCGGCTTTACCGATCATCGCGCGCTCCCGTTCGCGAATGCCGAGGAAAGCTCGAAGCAGTTGCATCGCCTGACCGAGGATTTTGTCATCCAGATGGGACTTAATGCTGGTTTTCGCCTGGCCGGCGTGTCCCAGGTCAACGCCAACCCGAAAGACCCGATGACGATCAACGTGCACCATCTGCCGCCGGATCTCTCCAAAGATACCGCAGCGCAGAAGAAGCAGTATCTGGCGATCGGCGAAAGCGACGTGATGACGCTCAAGTTCGTCAAGCCCACGCCGTCCCAGGGCGCGAGCGGCGGATGAACGTCCGGCGAATGGCGCGGTCGAATTAACGGGTGGAATGGAGCCGGTCCATGAAATGCATCGAACGGCTGTTGTTAAGTGCGGCTCTCGTGGCCGGCGGGTTTCTGTTGACCGCGCATGCCGCGCATGCCGCAGGTCAAGGCATTCCCGTGTACACGTGGACGGACGCGAACGGCATCACCCATTTCAGCGACGCGCCGCGCAAGGGCGGACCCGCGAAGCTCGTGGTGGTGCCGACTCCGCCGCCGCCGAACGCCACGGTGCTGGCGGCGAACCAGGCCTGGGTCGCCGCGCTTGATCGGGATACGCAGGCGCGTCTTGCCCGCGATGCCGCGCAACGGCGGGCCGAGACCGAAAGCGAGGCGGCCATTGCAGCGCAGCAGACGGAGTACGCGACCCAGAGCGCACAGTACGTTCCGCTTTACCTGCCGGTCCGCCACTACCACCACGGACGCAACCGATATGGGAACCGCGGCTCGTGGAATTCCTCTCCGTCCGGGAGTGCGAGCTTTCCGCAGTACAGCCTGCCGAGTTCCTTTCCACCCGGTCTGCCCAGTTCGTTCCCGGAAACGCAGAACTCCTCGTTAGAAGCTTCGCCGCCTCGCTGAGCCGGATAAGGTTGGATCGGGTTGCGGGCTGTGGTGAACAGTCAGATGCCGCCTGACCCGCTGAGATGCGAGTACGCACGGCTCGCGCACCGTTACGACACCCACTGGCGGCGCTATCACGAGGCCGCGCTGCAACGTACGCTCGCCGCGCTTGCACCGCGAACGGACGAGCGCATCCTCGATATCGGCTGCGGCACGGGGTTGTTGCTCGCACGGCTCGCGGAAAAGTTTCCCGATGTTCGTCTTGCGGGGGTCGATTTCACCCCCGAAATGCTTGCACGGGCGCGCAGCCGGTTGCCCTCGCCGGGATCGCTTGCCCGTGCCGATGCTCGCCATCTTCCTTTTGCCGCCGCGAGCTTCGATGTCGTGGTGACGATGAGCATGCTGCATCACCTGGACAACCCGGCTGCGGTGTTTGCTGAGGCGGCGCGCGTGCTCTCGCCCGGCGGACGCCTCGTCATCACCGACTGGTGCCGTGATTTTTTCGCGATGTTTTTATACGCGCATTGGCTGCGCATTCGCAAACGCCCGCCGGGACGGGTGCTGAAGGCGGGGGAATTGATCGCACTCGCCGAGGACGCGGGCCTGCACAGGGACTCCGCGGCCCGGTTCCGGGTGCGACCGCTGTGGGGAATGATGACGGTTTCATTCGTCAAACGCATCCGAAAGCCGTCTCCGGCGTAAGGATTTAAAGGCCGGCCCGACTTACGCTCAGACGGATCGGGCAATCGATCGCCACAACCTGCTCCCCGAAAAGGCATACAGAGACAAACATGAACTGGAACAAGCTGCTCGACTTTCTCAAGCGCAACCGCTGGCGCCTCGCGCTCGTCGCCGGCATCGCAGCCACCGTGGCAGTCTTTTATGCATTAGGCCTGGACCGCTATCTGAGCCTCGAAGCGCTGCGCCGGCAGGAAACCTGGCTTATGCACATGTATGGCATGCATCCCGTGCTCTGGGCGCTCGCATACTTCGGGATTTACGTCGCGATCACCGGTCTCTCACTGCCGCTCGCGGTACCGATCACCTTGCTCGCCGGGCCGGTGTTCGGCCTTCTGTGGGGCAGCGTCCTCGTGACGTTCGCCGCTGCCATCGGGGCGACGCTTTCGTTTCTCTTCGCCCGTTTTCTTCTCCGCGACTGGGTGCAGTCGCACTTCGAGCGCCAGCTTGCCGTCATCAACCGCGGTGTCGAACGCGACGGCATTTTCTATCTTTTCCTGCTGCGCCTCATTCCAGCTTTTCCGTTCTTCGTCATCAACGTCGCGATGGGTCTGACGCCCATGCGTCTGCGTACTTACTTCTGGGTGAGCCTGGTCGGAATGATTCCGGGCAACGTGCTCTACGTGAACGCGGGGGTGCAACTCGGCAAGATCAAATCCGTGCACGATCTTCTTTCGCCGGCCTTGATCGCCTCTTTCGTCGCGCTCGGCGTCTTTCCGCTCATCGTCAAGAAAAGCGTGGACTTCTGGCGCAAGCGTCACCCAAGCGAAGAAAAATCTCCCTCCGTCTCCCGGTTTCCGCCAGCCGACGGCAAAGAGGAGGGCTAGAAGTCTTACCCTCCCTCCTGCTCGTCTGGGGGCAGCGGAGCGGGAGGGGTTCAGTGCCGGAAGTTAAACTGTCCGTCAACTCTTGCCTCCGCAAGCAGGTCCGGCGATAGACGTAGTAATCCTGATCATTTCGCTCGCGGTGATTCTCGCCGGGAGTGGACTTTTCACCAACGCGCTGGAACATCTGGGCGAACGCTTCGGATTCTCGACCGGCGTCACCGGCTCGATCCTGGCCGCCGTGGGCACGGCGCTGCCGGAAACCGCGGTGCCGATCGTCGCGATTATTAGCGACGGCGGCAACGGGGTCGGGCACGACATCGGCATCGGCGCCATTCTCGGTGCGCCGCTCATGCTCGCGACGCTCGCTTTCTTCCTTATCGGGGTAATGGCGCTTATCCGGCGCGGACCGAGGGCCAGGCTCGACGCCGAACCGACGGGGCTCAGCCGCGACCTGCGTTTCTTCCTCGTCGCTTTCGCGATCGCCGTCGCCGCCCTCTACATACCGCAATCGCTCCTCTGGGTGCGGGCGCTGGTCGCGGCGGTTTTGGTCGCGCTTTACGCGGTCTATCTATGGCGCACGATCCGCGCCTCGCGCGCGCTGGTCGAGGCGGGGCATGGCACCCAAGCCGGCGGCAAGCTCTATGCCGCGCGCATCGGCCTGCCCGCGAACCTGTTGTTGATGATCGTCCAGCTTCTCGTAGCGCTCGCGCTGATCATTGGTGGCGCACGCGGTTTCGTCATCGGCGTTACGCATATTTCGGCGGCGCTCGGCTTGAGCCCGCTGTTCCTTTCACTTGCGATCGTGCCTTTCGCGACCGAGATGCCGGAGAAGCTGAACAGCATCATCTGGATTTATCGCGGACGCGACACGCTGGCCGTGGGCAACGTGAGCGGCGCGATGGTGTTCCAGTCTAGCCTTTTGCCAGCGCTCGGCATTCTCTTGACGCCCTGGCAGCCGAGCTTCGACGTGCGTCTGGCAATGGGCACCACGCTCGTCGCCGGTGTCTGGCTGCTGGTATTGTCGCGCCTTAAGCGTTTGCCCGCGCTCGCGCTGATGCTGAACGGCGCCGCCTACGTGGCATACTTTGTCGTTCTCATCGCCCACGGTTAAATGAAAACTTCCTCTCCCTTGCAGATAGAGGATTGAGGTGAGGATGGGGACGATGGGAGGACTATGTCGGCTGTGAATTTCGATAGCGGCGCTTGTGCCTTCGGTGCCGCCTGTGCTAAAAAACGCGCACGGAGGGACGCATGAATACGGAGCGACGCGCCGGCCCATTCGCGAAAGTCCTGGTTGCGCTGCTGTTCATCGGTTGCGCGGCCGTGAGCCTCGCGGTGCCGCTCTATAACCGCAGCGCACCGGCGCTCTTCGGCGTGCCCTTCTTCTACTGGTTCCAGTTCGTGTGGATCGCCGTCACCGGCGTCGCCACGGCGATCGCTTACTGGCTGAAGGTCTGATGCAGACGGCGGCCGTCGCGGTCTTTCTCGCGCTGTTCGCGCTCGTCACGGTCATCGGCTTCGTCGCCGCACGCTGGCGTCGCGGCCCGCTCAACCGGCTGGAAGAATGGGGGCTCGCCGGGCGGCGCTTCGGCACCGTCGTCACCTGGTTCCTGCTCGGCGGTGATCTCTACACCGCCTATACGTTCGTCGCCGTGCCCGCGCTCGTGTACGGCAAGGGCGCCATCGGCTTCTTCGCCGTACCCTACACGCTGCTGGTCTTCCCGCTCGTGTACACGGTGTTTACGCGCCTGTGGTCGGTCGCCCACCGCCACGGCTACATCACCGCTGCGGACTTCGTTCACGGGCGCTTCGGTTCGCCCTGGCTCGCGGCGCTGGTCGCGATCACCGGCATCCTCGCCACGATGCCCTACATCGCGCTGCAACTCGTCGGCATCGAGGTCGTCGTCGCCGCGCTCGGCTTCACCACCCACGGCTGGCTCGGCGACATGCCGCTCATCATCGCCTTCGTCGTGCTTGCGGCCTACACCTACACCAGCGGCCTGCGAGCACCGGCACTGATCGCCATCGTCAAGGACGCGCTCATCTACATCACCGTGCTGACCGCCGTGGTCGTGATCCCGCTGCACCTCGGTGGCTTCGGTTCCATCTTCGCGAAGATTCCGGACAAGATGCTCACCCTCGCCGGACCGAGCCATGGCAGCCTCGGCGCGATGAGCGCCTACGCCACGCTCGCGCTCGGCTCGGCGCTTGCGCTGTTCCTGTATCCGCACGCCGTCACCGGTTTGCTGGCGGCGAACAGCCGCAAGACCATCAAGCGCAACATGGCGCTGCTGCCGACCTACTCGCTCGCGCTCGCGCTGATCGCGGGCCTCGGCTACATGGCTTACGCTGCACATCTCGAACACGTGCCCGCCTACGCGGAATACTTCAAACATTATGGCGCAAACTTCGCGGTGCCCGCGCTATTCCTCGACAGCTTTCCCGGCTGGTTTGTCGGCGTCGCCTTCGCCGCGATCGCGATCGGCGCGCTCGTACCTTCAGCGATCATGTCCATTGCAGCGGCGAACCTCTTCACGCGCAATCTCTGGCCGCAGATCGCGCGCCGCAAGCTGGGCGATGCGGAAGAGGCGCGTGTCGCCAAGCTCGTCTCGCTGGTCGTGAAGCTCGGCGCGCTCGCCTTCATCATCTTCCTGCCCACCGGGTACGCGATCCAGTTCCAGCTCCTCGGCGGCATCTGGATCATCCAGACGCTCCCGAGCGTCGTGCTCGGACTCTACGGACGCTGGTTCCACGGCCGCGCGCTCATAGCCGGATGGATCGCGGGCATGCTCGTCGGCACCTGGATGGCGTGGACCCAACACTTCACGAGTGTGATCTTCCCGCTGCCGCTCGGGCATCTCAGCGTGCCCGGCTACGCCGCCCTGTATTCCGTAATCGCCAACCTCGCCGTCGCCATCATCGGCACCTGGCTCCTCGACCGCTTCGGCGTCGCCCGCGGCCATGACGAAACCCACGCCGGGGACTACACTTTCAAAAACGCCGAAGAAACCAATTGCGAAGGCGTCATGATCGTCACCGAATAAAACCAGGAAATAGTCTGGCCGAATGGTTACTTTCGACCCGAAACTGACTCATTCCTTGACGGATCAACTGACCACAAACTGCCTAGCGGTAGGTGATTGGTGTAACGTAGCATTCAGACAACCTGGGCATGGCGCCAAGTGGCATGCCTCTCGGTGCAGGCATGCCGATGGGGAGGGATATATGCAGGCAATCTTCAGAATCCTGGCGGGAATTATAGTAATCGTGGCGACGCTTGTACTGCCAGTGGCACAAGCACAAGTCGAGACCAATGATAGCCTGTCGGTGGCGGAACTGCGACAACTCGTTAACGCGCTTCCCAAACTGCCGGGGCGCATCCTGGCAGTCAAGCTTTTCCGTGGTGGTGAGCACATTGTCTCCGTTGCGGTCCTTACCTACGGCGATGTGTCAGGATGGCAAATCTTCGTGCTTGCTCCTCAGTCACGTGAGCGCTTTCGTATGGTATGGAAGTCTGGGAAGCTCGATTACAAATTCACGGTTAGTTACCCTGACGCTATGAAAATATTTAATTTCGGCGCCGAAGACGGCATTTACTTTTCAGGTTGCGCTCCGCATTCCTGCGGGGGTGGTCCCTCTGCCGTCTTTTCCGTACTGCTGTATGTGCCGTCAAAGAATACCGCCTACAGAGCTGATTACACCTTGGGGAAGACGACCTATTCTTCGGCTTTGCAGATATCTAATAACAAAGAATACAAGGGCGCCCTTGAGCAACTTGTGAGTGAGTTTTCACAGACTGGGCCATATTGAGTTCAATGACCGCTATTGGCCGAACACAGACACTATAAAACGATGACGCTCAGACCCCGGCCACTGTTTTCTTCGCGCACCGCGACGGTGCTCAGCATGATCGGAGTGGCGGTCGGGCTCGGGAACATCTGGCGCTTCCCGTACATGATGGGACGCTACGGCGGCAGCGCGTTCCTGTTCGTTTATCTCGCCTTTACGGCGTTTATCGCGATTCCGGCGCTGACCGCGGAATTTGCACTCGGGAGGGCGACAAGAAAAGGTCCGGTCGGCGCGTTCGGTGCCGCGTTCGGTCCGCGTGTGGGCATGGCGATCGGGCTGCTGTTGCTGTTCACGATTCTCGTGGCTGATTCGTACTATGTGGTCGTCATCGCGAACGTCGCCTACAGTCTGTGGGCGGGCATTGCCCACGGTTTCAGCCCCGCGGCACTGCCCGCGCTTCAGTCGGGCCTGGCCAGCGGAGCGATCCAGTATCCCATCGCGATTGGTTTGCTCGCGGTCAGTCTCTACGTCATCCATCGCGGACTCAAGGGCGGCATCGAGCGGATAAGCAAGTTGTTCGTGCCTTTCTTCTGGCTCACGGCGGCGGCGTTGATCGTCGGCGCGTTGTCGCTGCCCGGCGCGTTCGCGAAGGTCGCCATTTTTCTGCGCCCGGATTTCTCGGCCATGAAACCCGTGGATGTCTTCGCCGCGATGGGGCAGGCGATCTATTCGCTCGGTCTTGGCGGCACGTTCATGCTCGTGTACGGCGGCTACGTCGCCGACGACACCAGCATCCCGAAGACGGCGATATGGACGGCAGTGGGCAACTCTGGTGCCTCGCTGCTGACGGCGCTTTTCATTGTGCCTGCGGCGCTGGTATTCGGCCTTAATCTGACGCAGGGTCCGACGCTGATCTTCGACACGCTGCCCCGGCTCTTTCACCAGTTGCCTTTCGGCGAGGCGCTCGGCGGCGCGTTTCTCGTCGGCCTGATCATGGTGGCCTTCCTCTCCAACGTGGCGGCGCTGGAAGTGCTTTACGCGGGCGCGGACGATCTGCCCCGCGTCCACATCGGCGGCGGGCGGTTGCTGCTCCTGATCGGCGCGATCGAAGCGGTGCTGATATTGCCGTGTGCGTTCCATCCGCAGTTCATCGCCTATCTGGATCTCGTGTTCGGCTCGGGCATGCAGGCGCTCGGCTGCGCCTTTGCGGTCATCGCGCTGGCCTGGGGCCTGGGCAGGCGCGCTACACTGAACCAGTTATTCGGTTCGACGGAAGGAGGCTGGCGGGGCTTCTACTTCCAGTGGCTGCGATGGGCCGTGCCCGGCGCGCTCGTGCTGGCATTGGCCGGTTATGTTTATCACGTTTTCAGTTGATTGCGCCCCGCAAGAGGTACGAATTCATGAACAGGACACGCGAAGACGGCGTCCGCTCGCTCAACCAGGCGTTTCGCCGCTACGAGCAGGTGGACAAGAAGCAGGTGTACGGTCTTTCCGAACGCGCCGAAAGCGACCAATTTGACGACGACTATCAAATACAGACCTGCGATATGGCGAAGCTCTTCCACGGCGGCGAGCAGGGACGAGCGGAATTCGCCCACGAACTGGGTGAGGCACTGGAAGGCATCGGCTTCGCCATACTCACCGGCCACGACATAGACCCGGCGCTTTACGAAGAGGCCGAGCGCGAAGTGAAGCGCTTCTTCGAAACGACGAGCGCCGAAAGCCGCGCGCCGTATCTCGCCAAGCGCCAGGGTTCGGTGAACCAGGGCTATTTCCCGATCAAGGAAACGACGATCATCCATCCCGATCTTGTCGAAGGCTGGGTCTTCTGCCGGCGCGCGTTCGACATGGACGGCAATCCCGATTACGACGAGCGCGCGTTCTGGCCACAGCCCGGTTTCGAGCCGTTCTTCCGCCGCATCTGCCAGGCGCAGGAAAAACTGATCCTGCCGGTCATGCAGAGCATCCTTCACCATCTCGGCTGCGATCCGCATCTTTACGACCGCCAACTCGCGGCGACGAACTTCGGCTTCCGCCTGAACTACTATCCGCCGCTCGCGCCGGAGGAAGAGGCGACGGGCGGCGGGCGCATGCTCGGCCACGAGGACATCGATCTCTTCACGTTTCTGCCCGCGCCGCAGATCGGTGGACTGCAAGTGCTCAACCGACGCAACATGAAATGGATCCGCCTGTACGCACTGCCGGGAAGCATCATCCTCAATACCGGCGACTACGCGCAGCGCATCTCGAATGATCGGCTGCCTTCCACCACGCATCGGGTGAGTCGGCCCGATGTGGCGAACGCGCGCGAGACGCGCGTGAGTTTTCCGATGGCCATCTACGTGTGGGAAAACGAAGTGCTGGAGGTGCTGCCGGGACTGGGCGAACCGAAATACGAACCGATCGAGGCGATCAAATTCCATACCCGCATCACCAGCAAGTACTACGGTGACGACTACGCCGTCGGCTGATCCGCCGGATTGGAGCCTCATCGTTTAGCATTGCCCTTTCGTTTACCCGATCGCACGACGCACGCCGCCGCCGGCCCGGGCCCCGCGATCGCACTACTGCAAGGAGAAACGCATGGACTGCTCGATTCCAGTGCACAAGGGGCGGACCGCCGGTGCGTGTCTGCTAGTCCTGGCCGGCATGCTGCTACTCGCCTGTGGCGCGCAAGCGAAGCCCAATAGCCCGGGCTTCACCAAGGCCTTCCAGTTCCGCAATATCGGACCGGCGGTCGCGGGCGGACGGGTGACCTCGGTCGTCGGGATTCCGGGCAACCCAAGCATCTACTACGTGGGCACGGCGGGCGGCGGCGTGTGGAAGTCCACCGACGGCGGCAACTCCTGGAACCGGCTTCTTACCGATGCCGATACATCTTCGATCGGCGCGGTCGCGCTCGCACCTTCGAACCTCAATGACGTGTGGGTCGGCACGGGCGAGGCCAACGTCCGCAACGACACGCTGACCGGCGGCGGCGTGTATTACTCGCCCGACGCCGGCAAGACCTGGCAGTTCATGGGATTGAAGGACGTCGGGCAGATCGCCGCGATCGTCGTCAATCCCCAAAACCCGAACATCGTTCTGGTGGCGGCGCTCGGCGATCCCTGGGGGCCGAACGAGGATCGCGGGGTCTTCCGGACCACCGACGGCGGCAAGACGTGGCAGAAGGTGCTGTACGTGGACGACAAGACGGGCGCCTCGGATCTCGTCATGGATTCCGCCAACCCGAACGTGCTGTTCGCCGGTATGTGGAGCGTGCTCCGCTATCCGTGGACGCTGGTCGACGGCAGCAAGACGGGCGGGGTGTGGAAGTCCACCGACAACGGCGCCACCTGGAAGCAGTTGAAGAACGGTCTGCCGGACGGCAACACCGGGCGCATCAGTCTCGCGATAGCGCCGAGCAATCCCAACCACGTCTACGCCCTGATTCCCACCCGTAACGGCATGCTGTGGGCGTCCGAGGACCAGGGCGCGAGCTGGCAGATGATCAGCAACAACCATGCGCTCGCGACCCGCGCCTGGTATTTCGCGGGCATGGCGGTCGCGCCCAACGACGAGAACCGCGTGTTTTTCAATTCGGTGCACCTGATGGTGTCGAACGACGGCGGCAAGACCGCGCAGGTCGCCGACTCAGACGTGCATCCCGATCATCACGCGATCTGGATCGATCCGCAGAACCCCAAGCGCATCGTCCAAGGCAACGACGGCGGCGTGTTTCTCAGCAACGACGCCGGCAAGAGCTGGCGCTTCCTCGATTCGCTGCCGATCGAACAGGCCTACACCGTGTCGCTGGATGCGCAATCGCCATTCCACGCCTGCCTCGGCCTGCAGGACAACAGCGCCTGGTGCGGCCCGACCTCGACGCTGGATCAGGACGGCGTGACCGGCAAGAACTGGATGCCGGTGGTGGGTGGCGATGGCGAGTATTCGGTGCTTGCGCCCAGCGATCCGAACGTCGTCTACAGCGATCTCGAGGACGGCTACACGGTCCGCTACGACTTCCGCACGCATCTTTCGCGCCAGATTCGCCCGAGCGCATCCTACGGGCTGCAGAACACGGATAAATCGCTCGCCAAGTCCAAGTACCGCTTCAACTGGACTTCGCCGATCGCGGTTTCACCGAACGACGCCGACACCGTCTATCTCGGCGCCAACGTGCTGTTCAAGAGCACCGACGGCGGCGCGGCCTGGAGCGTGATCAGCCCAGATCTCACGCGCAACGACAAGAGCAAGCAGCAAGTCCCCGGCGGGCCCATTTTCCACGACATCTCCAGTGCCGAGGACTACGACACGCTGCTTTCGATCAGCCTCGCGCCGACCGCACCCAACCAGGTGATCTGGGTCGGAAGCGACGACGGTCTCGTCCACGTCACCCGCGACGGCGGCAAGACCTGGCAGAACGTGACGCCGCCCGCCGCGCCGAAATGGTCGCGCGTCTACCAGATCGGCGTCTCGCCGTTCGATGCGGGTGCGGCGTACCTGTCCTTCGATGCGCATATGCTCGACGATGACCGCGCCTACGTCTACAAGACCACCGACTACGGACGCAGTTGGACCTCGATCGCCAAGGGCCTGCTGGCGCACACCCCGGTGCTCGTCGTGCGCGAGGATCCAAGCCGCAAGGGGCTTCTGGTCGCCGGCACGATGACGGGGCTTTACTACTCGCTCGACGATGGCGGCCACTGGCAGCCGCTTGCCGCGAACCTGCCCACGACCGCGGTGTTCGATCTCAAGTTCGCACCTCATGCGGATTCTCTCGCGGTCGCGACCCACGGCGACGGGCTCTACGTGCTCGATAACCTGCGTCCGCTCGAAGAATGGAACGACGCCATCGCCAAGGACGACTTCCACCTGTTCAGCGCCAAGCCGGGCATTCTCTACAACCACTGGATGGGCGGCGGAAGCCAGCAGGCAAGCTACATGGCTCCCAATGCGCCCGAAGGCGTCGTGTTCAGCTATTTCCTGAAGGCGCCGCTCAAAGGCGGCACGCCGGACAAGGGCCCGGTCAAGATCGTGATTACGCGCAACGGGCAGACCATCAACACCCTGTACGGCGCCGGCAAAGCCGGACTGAACGAAGTCGTATGGGATACGGACTACGCCGGTCCCACGCCGCTCGGCTCCGGGCACCAAGAGCCCGGACCGGACGTGCTGCCCGGTACGTATACGGCCGCCTTCACGTCAGGCGCGCAAACCGCAAGCCAGCCCGCCGCCGTCTCGCTCGATCCCAACCTGCACGTTGACCTGTCCGATTACGAGGCGCAGCTCCGCGTGGCCCTGCAGTACACGGCGATGATGAGCGCCACCGACGAAATGCTCAACCGCCTGAACGACTGGTCGAAGCAACTCGATTCGGTGCAGACCACCATCCAGGGAAGCGACGACACGAGCAAATACAAGGACGTCTCCGACCAGGCGAAACAGCTTCAGAAAAAGATCACGACGCTGAAGGATGTGCTGCTGCAACCCGACGTCCAGCACGATGTCGACGAGGACTTCCTGCACACGCTGCCGCGCATGCACGGCATGCTGATGTGGAACCAGTTTTTGCTCGGCGGCTACGGGCAGCGGCCCGGCCAGCCGATGATTGCGAAGACCGACGAGCTGAGCGCCGCGTTGAACGGCTACATCGCCAGCTTCAATGACCTCGTGTCGAAGGCGGTTCCGACGTTCAACGCCGCGGCCTACCTGGCGGGCATCGGCACGCTCGCGCCGGGAAAACCGGCCGAGCTGAAGGTCGTCGTTCCGGCACCAGCGGTGGCGACCGGCCCTTCGTGATGAACACGCCGGAGGAGGCGGCCTAGGCCATCCGCGATTACGACGCTGGCCGGCTGGAAGCCAGCCCCGGACGCAACGGTAATCGAGCCGGTGCCGGGCACGGCACGAGACCTTCTGCGCACTGCAGAATCCACGGTCCGGCGGGCTTCGCGGCGAGCGTATACTGGCGCCGAATCCCCGCGGCCCGCCCGTCCGGGTAGCGGGGAAAGAGGGGAAGTTTGCCATGTCCGGACCCGCGCGTTCCGTCATTGATACTCGACGCGACCAGATGTTTCCCACTCTGGAGACGGCAGAAATCGAGCGGCTGCGCCGCTTCGGCGAAACGCGGCATTACGCTGCGGGCGACTATCTCGCCAAGACCGGCGAGACGGGACCGGGCATGTTCGTCATCCTGTCCGGCCATGTCGAGGTCAGTCGGCGCGACGAATTCGGCGGAAGCCAGCACATCGTCACCAACGGTCCGGGCCAGTTCTCGGCCGAACTCGCCCAGCTTTCTGGCCGGCCGGCATTGGTGGATGCGATTGCGCTAAGTGATGTCGAAGCGCTCGTCATTCCCTCCGTAAGGCTTCGCGATCTTCTGGTTGCGGAAGCCGAATTGGGCGAGCGCATCATGCGCGCGTTTATTCTGCGCCGCGTCCGTCTGCTCGAAACCGGCAGCGGCGGGCCGATCATTGTCGGGCGCGCGGATAACCGCGACGTGATCCGGCTGGAAGGATTTCTTTCACGCAATGCCCACCCGCACCAGCGGCTGGACCCGGACACCGACGCCGACGCAAAGGCGCTGATCGAACGCTTCCACGTCGTAACCGCCGACCTGCCGATCGTGCTGTGCCCGGGCGGCCAGATGCTACGCAATCCGAGCGAGAACGAACTCGCCCGCTGCATCGGTCTCGTCAAGCCGATGGATCAGTCGGTGCTCTACGACGTTGCGATCGTCGGCGCGGGCCCGGCGGGTCTCGCCGCCGCGGTGTACGCGGCATCCGAAGGGCTTTCGGTTGTCGTGCTGGATTGCCGCGCCTTCGGCGGCCAGGCGGGCGCTTCCGCCCGGATCGAAAACTACCTCGGTTTTCCGACCGGCATCAGCGGCATGGCGTTGATGGCGCGCGCCTACAATCAGGCGCAGAAGTTCGGCGCCGAGATGGAAATTTCCGACGAAGTCGTGGCTCTCGCCGACGGCTCCGCTACCGGAAAGGCGCGATTCCTGCTGCGTCTCGCGAGCGGCGAAAGCGTGAGCGCCCGCACCGTGATCGTCGCAAGCGGCGCCCAGTACCGGCGGCTCGAGGTGGAAAATCTCGCCGTGTTCGAAGGCGCGGGCGTGCACTACTGGGCCTCGCCGCTGGAAGCGAAGCTGTGCGCCGGGCAGGAGGTCGCGCTCGTGGGCGGCGGCAATTCCGCGGGCCAGGCGACCGTGTATCTCGCCAGCCGGGTCGCCAAGGTCTGGCTCGTCGTGCGCAAGCAGGGTCTGGAAACGACCATGTCGCGCTATCTCATCGAACGCATTGCCGCGCAGCCCAACATCGAACTCGTAACGGAGACGGAGATCACCGCGCTGGAAGGGCGGGACGACGTACTCGAAGCGATCCGCTGGCGCCACCGCCCGTCCGGGCGCGAGACGCGTCTGCCCCTTCGACACCTGTTTCTTTTTATCGGCGCAGATCCGAATACCGCTTGGCTTTCGCAATACGGCGTGATGCTCGACGAGAAGGGCTTCGTGCGTACCAACTGCGGCGACGGAGAGCATCCGCTGGCGACCAACCGGCCAGGCGTATTCGCCATCGGCGACGTGCGCGCCGGTTCGGCCAAGCGCGTCGCGGCCGCGGTCGGAGAAGGCGCCCAGGTCGTTGCCGCGATTCACGCATTTCTTGCGCATGCCGGCGACAAACCTGCCACGATTCCCAACCTCGTTACGGGAGAAATTCATGTCTGAGGAATGCAAACACTATGCGGGAATCCGCGACGTTACGCCGAGCGCACTCGGCTGCGAAGAATGCCTGAAGATGGGATCGCCCTGGGTGCATCTTCGGTTGTGCCGGACCTGCGGCCACGTCGGCTGCTGCGACGACTCGCCCAATCGCCATGCCACCAAACATTTCCACTCGACCCGCCACCCGATCATCGAAGGTTACGATCCACCGGAGGGCTGGGGCTGGTGCTATGTGGACGAGGTGTTCCTCGATCTCTCCGACCGCAAGACCCCACATAACGGACCGATCCCGCGCTACGTCTGAGCAGAAGACGCACCGCAACCGTTTCCCGGCGCGATGACGAGACGGAAACGAACAGCAGATACTAAAGGGAAGATTTTCGTCATGAATTCGTCAACGAAGACGATCGTGCTCATCCACGGCTTGTGGATGACGCCGCGGAGCTGGAATCTCTTTCGCGGCCACTATGAAGCACGCGGCTACAAGGTGCTTGCCACTGCGTGGCCGCGCATGAGCGGCGAGGTGGAAGCAATCCGTCGCGATCCTTCGGCACTCGCGTGCCTCGGCCTCGTCGAGATCGCCGACCACTACGAGAAATTCATCCGCGCGCTCGATGCACTGCCCATCATCATGGGCATTTGATGGGCGGCCTGACGGCCCAGATTCTGCTCGACCGCGGCTTGGGCGCCGCCGGCGTGTCATTCGACGGCGCAACCCCGAAGGGAATCTACCGCCTCCCGCTCTCGGCGATCAAGGCAGCCAATCCCGTACTGTCAAATCCGTTGAACTACAAGCACACCATAATGCTTACTTTCAAGCAGTTCCGCTACGCCTTCGCCCACGTCATGACAGAACAGGATGCGCGCAGCGCGTACGACAACGACGTGGTTCCGGGGCCGGGGGTCCGATCTTCGAAGTGGCTTTTGGAAATTTCAGCCTGCACCCCGCCAACAAGGTCAAACATCGCAACAATGAGCGCGCGCCTTTACTGCTAATTGCCGGCGCCGAAGACCATCTGGTTCCGGACGTCGGCAACCGGATCGACTACAGGTTGTACCGGCGTTCGAATGCGATCGCCGAATACAAGGAGTTCCTGGGCCGTTCGCATCTCATTGTCGCTCAGGATGGTTGGGAAGAAGTTGCGGACTACGCGTTGTCCTGGGCGCAGGTCAATGAAGGCGCAAGATCGGGTCAGTGAACAGGCGGGGTCAAGTTTCGCCAATCACAACCTGTTCGGCATCGATTTTCGAACCGGGAATGCCGAATGCGGAACATAGCGGCTACGCCGGCGCTGTACCCGTCACGTAAGACGTACCGCGGGGGGAGTGCCGCGACGACGTTGACCGCCGCGGGTCAGGCGCCAGTAGCCTTGTTGGGTACGATCGCGTTGCCGAGCCGGTTTTGCCCTTTGGTCGTTGCGCTCGGCGTCCTCACGGCCGGGGCGAGTTCGGTGCGCTGATGAAGTAAACCGCGCCTTGGCCTACGGTGCCGCCGTTGGGGGCATAGCTTGCGCCGACGAGGGCGTTGCTGCTACCGGCGGGGATGGCGACCGACCAGCCGTAGTAGCTGTTAGCCGTTCCGGGGTGCGCTATAAGCTTTTTTGTCTGCCTCCAGACGCCGTTCGATTCGGCAAATGCGTAGGCTGCGCCCTGAACGGCGTTGCCGTTGATGCTGGCACGGGGTGCGCCGACGAGAATGTTCGGGCTGTCGATGGCGACCGAGGAGCCGAACAGGTCGAACGTCGTTCCGTCGCTTGCGGTGAGCTTCTGTATTTCGTTCCAACTGCCGTTCGACTCGGTAAACACGTAGGCCGCGCCCTGGTGGTCATTGCCGTTGATGGTGGCATAGCTCGCGCCGATGACGGCGGTCGGACCCGAGAAGGCGATCGAGTTGCCGAAAAAGTCGTCCGCCGCGCCGTCGCTTGCGGCGAACTTTTGCGTTTGCGTCCAGATGCCGTCGGACTTGGCAAACACATAGACCGCGCCCTGATTGGGATTGTCGCCGATGTCGGCGAGAGGCGCGCCGATCAGTGCAGTCGTGCCGTCGAAGGCGATCGAATTGCCGAACCCGTCGTCCGCCGCGCTGTCGCTCGCGATCAACTTTTGCGCCTGCGTCCAGGTTCCGTTCGAGTAGTCGAACACGTACACCGCGCCGGAGGCTGTCGCCCCGGTGGGACTGGCAGGAAGCGAACTCACGAGGGCGGTCGTTCCGCTGACGGCGACTGCCCAGCCGAACTCGTCGTAGCCTATACCGTCGCTCGCGACGAGCTTTTGGGTCTCGCTCCAGACGCCGTTCGACTCGGTAAATATGTAGGCCGACCCTTGTATTGCGCCTTCACCCTGTTCGGCGTCGGTCGAACCGAGCAGGCCGGAGGCGCCGATGATCGCAGTCGTGCCGTCAAGCGCGACCGACCAGCCGAAGCTGGCCATCGTCGGGGTGTCGCTGGGGGTGAGTTTCTGGGTTTCGCTCCAGACGCCGTTCGATTCGGTGAACACGTAGACCGCGCCTACCCAGGATTGGTAGGAAACGGTAGCAGCGGGTGCGCCGATGAGGGCGGTTGCGCCCGAGACGGCGACCGAAAAGCCGAACTGATTATATCCTCTGCCGTCGCTCGCGATGAGTTTTTGTTCCTGCCATACCATGGGATCTACGGTGAGCGGATAAGCGGCGTGAGTATCGTTGACCGCGATCAATATGCGATCACCGTCGCTTTTCAACGTCGCCGGTACGATCTTGCCGCTCGCGTCGATGACGACGAGTCCGCCGTAACGGAGTTTGCCCCAACTCAACACGCCATTCAGTTGGCCGGCCTTGCCGCGTGCGCCGAGGGCGAGCGTGAGCATGCCGTCGCCGATTGGCCGCTGTGTGATCGTGAAGCTCTGCTCGAAACCCATCGGCAAAACCCGCCACCATTCCGTAAGCGCACCGTGGACGTAGGTCGCGCGATTGCCGCGGATCGCAGGACTCACAGGAGCGAGCGGCACCAGCTTTGCGTCCCGCCCGTAGGCGAGGAGATGCAGAGCCAGGGGCTCGCCGTCCTTGCTGTTGAAGTGTGCGCCGCGATTGTCGAAGCAGCCCTCGAGTTGTTGCTTCGGCAGGACCGCACAGCCGTCGGAGTTGATCCGATAGGTTGATCCCGCATCCCGGGCGAGCGTCTGATAAAGGGCGGGGCGCAAAGCCGCGGGCAGCGCCGGGGTCGAGCGGGTCGGACTGGTCGCGGCGGCCGTGGTCTGTCCATTCGCCGGAGCGGCAAGCGCACCGAAACCACCGGCCGCAAGAGCTAGCACGGATAAGGATAATTTGAGACCGATTGTCCGTTGGACGTTCACGGGATTCTCTCCGTTTCAGCCGTGTGTCCAACCGGAGCGCCACGAATCCGGATTCACACACACTTGAGTGTTCGTAACAATATACATCAGCGAAGCGCGTCGGGAAAAGTGCCTCAGGCAGACTTCTTGGTCAGTCGGACTGTGCGGTCGCGTGCCTTGCGAGTTTCGCGCCCATGTCTCCGCTTGAGTGGAACAAAGCGTTGGGAAGCAATGGCTCTTGTGAAGTGTCCGGGTTAAGGTATGCGGATGAACGAATCGGACAGGCAGGCAACGGGCGACCGCAAGGCCCAAGTCTCCCATCGCGCCATTGTCCTTGTGTCGGGCGGGCTCGACTCCGCCACGACGCTCGCGGCAGCCCGTTCCGCGGGATGGATTTGCCACGCGCTTTCATTCGATTATGGGCAGCGTCATCGGGCCGAATTGACTGCCGCAGAACGTATTGCCGCGGCGCTTGGCGCCGTCGAGTGGCGCGTGGTCGGCATCAACCTGGCGGTGATCGGGGGCTCGGCGCTGACCGATGCCGCCATCCCGGTGCCGCAGGAGGCGAATGCGGGCATTCCCGCAACCTACGTGCCCGCGCGCAACACTGTGTTCCTGTCCGTTGCGCTGGGCTACGCCGAAGTCATCAATGCGCGCGACCTGTTCATCGGCGTGAACGCCGTTGACTACTCGGGCTATCCGGATTGCCGCCCGGACTTCATAGAGGCGTTCGAGCGGCTGGCCAATGTGGCCACCAAGGCGGGCATCGAAGGGGTGCGTTTTCGCGTGCACGCACCGCTCATGCGAATGAGCAAGGCCGAAATCATTCGCCGCGGCGTGGAACTCGGTGTGGACTATTCGCTCACGATCTCCTGCTATCGGGCCGACGAAGAGGGGCGCGCATGCGGCCGTTGTGACGCCTGCCGGCTGCGGCGTGCCGGCTTTCGTGCCGCGGGCATTGTGGATCCCACCCGCTATTGGGGCGAGCCGTCTTCAATGCTCGGTTAAAATCGCCGAACGATTCCGATCGGCCGGATTTTTTGTGTGACCTGGAATTGCTCGCTCCACTTCGACTGATCGGGTGAACGGGATGGAACGCTTCGGGGCGGTTAGCTCAGTCGGTAGAGCAGCGGACTTTTAATCCGTTGGTCCAGGGTTCGAGTCCCTGACCGCCCACCATTCCGAAGGCCGCTCGTCCTACGCCTGCTTCTTGTGGTGCGCCTTCAACCATTGGTCCGCAACCTTGCGGGCTTCGGTGAGCTGCGAGTCGGTCATTCGCTGCTTGAGTACGGAAATAGTCTGCGAAAGTTCCTTGGAGCCTTTAAGACCGTTCTGCTGGGCCAGGATCATCCACTTCATCGCTTGGACGTAGTCCTGCGGCACGCCCTGGCCGTTGGCATAGGCCGCGCCCAGAGCGAACTGCGCCTGGGGATGGCCCTGCTCGGCGGCCCTGCGGTACCAGGAAACCGCTTCGGGATAATCCTGCTTCACGCCCTGGCCGTTGGCATAGGCCACACCCATGTTGTATTGCGCATTGACAAGGTCCCCGTCGGCGGCCTTGCGGAACCACCGAACTGCCGCTGTGTTGTCTTGCTTCACGCCTTGTCCGCTGGCGTACGCTCCGCCTAGATTGAACTGTGCCCTGACATTCCCCTGCTCGGCGGCTTTGCGGTACCAGACAACCGCCTCGGAATAATTCTGCTTCACACCCTGGCCGTTGGCATAAGCCACGCCCAAGTTGTATTGCGCGTTGGCATAGCCCTGCTCGGCAGCCTTGCGGAACCAGGGGACGGCCTTGGCGAAGTCCTGCGGCACGCCGCGACCGCGGACGTACAACAGGCCGAGGTTGTACTGCGCATCGGCATCTCCCTGTACGGCGGACTTGAGAAACCATGAAGCTGCCTTGGAGTAGTCCTGCGGCACGCCCTTGCCTTGAACATATAGCGCGCCTAACAAGCTTTGTGCGCTGGGATGATAGTTCCTACGGTTTAGTGGACACCCTGAACTAACTTTTGTCAGGAGTACACCATGCCCCAACCAGGCCCTCGAACCATTACGCGATACAGCCAGCAGTTCAAGGCGACTGCCGTTCGTCTGAGC
>JBOIBN010000027.1:0-31034 GCA_050739575.1 Gammaproteobacteria bacterium | reverse complement strand
GCGGAAAGTTCCGGCACCGCTTCGAGCAGCCGGTACGGCACCTGATTGTGGCGTTCGAGCGCCGCTTCCTTGCCGATCCAGTCCAGTGTGGGCACGTCGCCTACTTCCTTTCGTTCATTGTCGAATTACCGGGTTTCGCCCTGCGGAGCAGCCAGCGGCATCAAGCCGCATCTCCCCTACGTCGAAACCTTTCCCCATCAACATGGCGGCATGATAACGCCACGGCGGCATCAGTGACGACGTTTCATTTTTACACCGCTTCCGGCATGGAGCCCAGGATTGCCCGGCCGGCGCTAAGGTTCGGAAGCCGGGTTTACGGTCCGGCCGTTGATCGTGAGCACGCCGGCGCGGTAACCGATGAGGGCGCGGTAGCCGCCGCCGGGCGTCTGCGTCAGATAGCCCTGCGTCACCAGCGACTTCAGCGATTGGTCCACCACCAGCGGCAGAATCGGATTCACCACCTTGGCGACGAAATCATCCACCAGCTTTTGGTCGAACGCGAGATTGCCCTGCCCGACGGCCCGCGCAACAGGCGTTGAAGAGGCGCCGGCCGTAGTTCCTCCAGGCGGGGCGGTAAACCCGATATGCGCCGCGAAACGCGCGCTGCCGCTCGGCGCCGCGAGGGTCAGCGACAAGGCGGCAATGGTGGCGGAGGTGACGGCCGGCGCGAGCGCGTTGCCCATCACGGTACGCGCTTGCGCGGCTGTAACGCCTTTACTTGTCTGATCCGCCTGTGTGCGCAGCGCATCGAATCCGCGGCGCAATGCGGTGGCATCGAGTCCGGCGACCGAGCCTTGCAGCGTGAGGCGTGAGAAGTTCCAGCCCTTGATCGTGCCGCCGTTCAACACAGAGTGCGAACTGCCGTTGAGCAGGAGTCCGTTCGCACTTTCACCGATCACGACTTCGTTTTGCAGGTCCGCGAGAGCGACTATTTGGCTGCCGCCGGAAGTCACGACGAGGCCGCCGTATCGGTTCGTGCCGCGGCCTACCCAGAAATCGTGTTCGCCCTTGTGTCCGGTTCCGGAAAATTCGATGCCCTTCAGAATGCCGTTGTAGGTTGCGCCCGAATCGGCAACCAGGAACTGGAAATTTATCGGTTTGATCGTGCCCTCATAGTCCGCCCGGTCGCGCGCCGCATTCAAATGGAGGGTGGCCTCGCCGCCCTGCCAGATGGCGCCGACCGCGCCGAGTCCGAAACGTCCCGGCGGCAGCACGACGTGCGTCGTCGTCGCGCCGTTGAAATATTGCACGAGATGGACATCGGGCTTCAGGGCACCCAGAAAGGACAACGGGGGCAGATTCTCGCCCCGGAACTCCGCCGTATAGAGGACGGGCGTGAAGTTCACGCGACCGCCGCCGAAAGACGCGAACGGAATCGGCCCGTGATTGATGCGGATGTGAAAGCGGGCCGTGGCGCCGGTTCCGAAGACAAGGCCAAAGGAATGGTTCTCGTCCTGCGTCTCGCCGCTCAGCGTAACGTCCGCCTCGGACGCGTAAAAGCCGCGCTGATATTCGTCCACGTGCAGGGCAACGGCGGAATGGGATGCGTTGAATGACGCGACTTGGTATTTAAAACTGCTTTCGGCCTGCCGGCCCACGAAGTACGGCAGGACCGCCACCGCAATTGCGACGATCGCAATAATCGCGGCGACGGCATAGAGGACTCTGCGCAGCATTATCGGCCCCCATTTCGATCGCAGGAGGCAACTATACACTCCCGCCCGCGACAGCGAGGCGCGAGGGTCGGCGGTGTAGAATTGAGAGGTTCTTTCTGCGGCCGTTTCCCATGCCGACTCCGGATATTCGCGCCTATGCGCACGGCATCCATGCCATAGACACGGAGTATGTGCGCCCGGGGCTGGATGCAAGCCACCTGATCGTGCGTGACGGACGCGCCGCCTTCGTGGATACCGGAACCAACCATTCGGTGCCGGGGCTACTCGCCGCGCTCGAAGCCCTCGACGTGCCGCGTGAAACAGTTGACTATGTGCTTCTGACCCATGTGCATCTGGATCATGCGGGCGGCGCGGGCGCGCTGATGCGCGAATTGCCGAACGCAACCGCCGTCGTGCATCCGCGCGGCGCGCAGCATCTTGCCGATCCGGCGCAACTCGAAGCTGGCACGCGTGCGGTGTACGGTGACAAGGTCTATGAAACGCTATACGGCGCACTGGTCCCGATTCCTGCAACGCGGATACGCGATGTTAAGGACGAGGAAACGATCATGCTCGGAAGCTCGCGGCTGCGCTTTCTGCACACGCCCGGCCACGCTCTGCATCACGTTGCAGTTCACGACGAGGCCGCGAACGCCGTTTTCTCGGGCGACATCTTCGGCATTTCGTACCGCGTGTTCGACAATCCGAAGGGCGAGCCATTCGTTTTCCCAACGACCACGCCGACGCAGTTCGATCCCGCGCAGATGCACGCGTCCATCGAACGGCTCGTCGCACTCGCGCCGCGCGCCGTGTATCTCACCCACTACAGCGAGGTGACCGAGATCGAACGGCTGGCGGCGGATCTTCACCACGATGTGGATCGTTTCGTCGAAATCGCCGAGGCGCACGAGGGAGAGGAAGATGCGCAACAGACAATGCGCCACGCACTGCACGACTATCTCGCCGGCCGGCTCCTCGCCCACGGCACACACGTCGCGCCGAAAATGCGCGAGACCTGGCTCGAAATGGACATGAACCTCAACGCGGCGGGGCTGCTCGCCTGGCGCCAACGCCTCGGGCGTCGCCGCGTAGCTCAATGAGCGAACGCCGTTTCCAGGCTTGGCGCGTGCATCGCGCCGGCGATGCGACCGAGGCGCGCTACGAGGAACTCGCGCTCGCGGATCTCGCGCCGGGCGCGGTCACGATCCGCGCCGAATATTCCGGCCTCAACTACAAGGATGCGCTCGCGCTTTCCGGCAAGGGCAAGATCATGCACCGCTTCCCGCTCGTCGCCGGCATCGACGTCGCCGGGCGCGTCGAGGCAAGCGAAGACCCGCGCTTCAAGTCCGGCGATCCCGTGCTCGTCACCGGCTGCGGACTGGGCGAAACTAACGACGGCGGCTTGGCCGAATACGTGCGCGTCGCCGCCGAGCACGTGATTCAGATTCCCGCGGGACTCGATACGCGCAGCGCGATGCAACTCGGGACGGCAGGCTTTACCGCCGCGCTCGCCATCCACCGCATGGAAATCAACGGCCAAACACCGGAACACGGCAACGTCGCGGTGACCGGTGCAAGCGGCGGCGTCGGCAGCCTCGCCGTAGCAATGCTCTCGGAGCTGGGATACCGTGTCGTCGCCTTCAGCGGAAAACCGGCTGCCAAAGAATGGCTCGGCAAACTCGGCGCGGCCGAAACGCTGGATCCGCGCGCCGCCGACTTCGGCGTCCGTCCGCTCGAAAGCGCGCGTTACGCAGGCGCCGTTGATAACGTGGGCGGCGACACACTCGCGCGGCTGTTGCCGATCGTGGACTGGAGCGGGAACGTCGCGGCCATCGGCAACGCCGGCGGCGCCGAATTTAAAGCCACCGTGTACCCGTTCATACTGCGCGGCGTGAGCCTTCTCGGCATCAATTCGATGGCGACGCCGCGTGCGTTGCGCGAAACCATCTGGCAACGCCTCGCGACCGAACTCAGGCCCGCGATGCTGAACGAGATTGCCGCACACGAAATCGAACTGCCGGCCGTAATGGATGCCGTGCAGGCGATGATCGAACGCCGGGCTCCGCTCGGCCGCACACTGATCCGCATCGGAGAGCCAGCATGAAACAGCTCACACACAACATTTCCATCGGCGCACTGACCCGCGAACTGCCGCTCTTCGAGGTCAAACCCGGACTCGCCATCGCGGTGCTCAACATACTCGGCGACGTAGAGCTGGTGCAGGCGGCCGCGGAACGGCTCGCGCAGTTGCTCGCCGAAAGATCGCCGACGGTGCTCGTTACGCCCGAGGCGAAGAGCATCCCCCTCGCCTACCAGCTTGCGGCACACATGGAGCTGCCCTACGTGGTGCTTCGCAAGGCCTACAAGTCCTATATGGGCGAAGCGCTTTCGGTAACGACGGTATCGATCACGACCGGGAGCGAACAAACGCTTTATCTCGACGAAAAGGATCGCCGGCTGGTGGAAAACGGTCGCGTTGCATTGGTGGACGACGTGATAAGCAGCGGCTCGACGCTCAAGGGCATGCGCGATATCGTCGCCTGCGCCGGCGGCAGCGTGGTCGCCGAGGCCGCGATCTGCACCGAGGGCGATGCCGAAACCTGGCGCAACGTGCTTGCGCTCGGACATCTGCCGCTGTTCGAGACCAGCAGGCTGTTGAAAGACCTAGCGAGCGAAGACGGCTTGGACACAGCCGGAGCGCAGAAACCGCAGTTTGCAGGCGAGTAAATGAGGATTTCGAGCACCCCCCGGGTTCAAGATGCCGAGCACAGTAGTTTTTCAGCAGGCTGGTAGAAATGATGCAGGCGCTTGACGAATCTCTTGCGGCGCGATTCACCGCGGTCGCTTGCGCCGCACTCACGCGCGAATATCCCAATCATCTCACGCACTGGCTGAACGACGTCGAAGATGCGCGTGAGCCGCGCGCACTGCACCCGGCGTTTTACGGTTGTCTCGACTGGCACTCGGCGGTTCACAATCACTGGCTGCTCGCACGGTTGCTGCGCCTCTTTCCGGATGCGGGCTTCGTGCAGGAAGCACGGGCCTTGCTCGAACGGCATCTGACTCCGACAAACTTGAGCGCCGAGCGCGAATACTTTGCCGCGCCCGGCCGCGAGGGATTCGAACGGCCCTACGGCTGGGCCTGGTTGCTCGCGCTGGACGCGGAACTCGCTCCTTGGCCGCATCTGCGGGCGGCACTCTCGCCGCTTGCCGAACTCATCGCCTCTCGCATCGCGCCGTGGCTCACCGCGTTGCCCTATCCCGTGCGCTCCGGCGAACACGCCAATACCGCCTTCGCGCTCGCACTGATGTTCGATTGGGCCGTGACAAACTCCCGCGTCGGCATCGTAAACGCCGTCCACACTGCCGCGGAGAATTTCTACGGCCGCGACGTCGACGCCGCACTCGCCTTCGAACCCGGCGGACACGATTTTCTTTCTCCCGTGCTCGCGGAGGCCAATCTGATGGCCCGTGTTCGCGAGACGGACGACTTTGCCGCGTGGCTTGCGGATTTCCTGCCCGATATTCCCGCTTCCCGCGAAAGCGAATGGCTAGAACCGGCTGCGATGCTCGAGTCCGCGGACTACAAACTCGCGCATCTCGCAGGCCTGAATCTCAGCCGAACCTGGATGCTCGCCAGCATCGCCGTGCGTCTGCCCGCCGACGATCCGCGCCGCGCAATTCTCGCGACGGCATCGGCCGCGCACGCCGAAACCGGATTATCAGCGGCGCTCCGCACCGATTACGGCGCCAGCCACTGGCTTCCGACCTTCGCGGTGTATTGCCTTACGCATTCTCCCAAAACCGGCGGCGGCTAAGCACCTGAAGAAAAAATCCCCCCCTCACCCCAAGCGACAAAAGGGGGAAAAAAAGAGTCCCCGGACGCATCGGCATCCGGGGACTTTGTGTTACGCGTTCTGTATGTTTTTATAGAGTGTTTTCTGCCTCAGCCGCCAGTGGCGGGGGCGGCAGCTTTATGGCTCTTCCGCATCTCTTTCCAGTGACGATGCCGCTGCTCCATCTTCGCGTGCATCTCGGCGAGATGAGTGTTTAACACCGTCTGCTGCGTTGGCGTCAGCATCTGGTAGAGCGCTTCCGCGGCGCTGGAAAGCTGTTGTGCCTTGCCGGCAAAGTCCTGGGCATGTTGCGCCATCATCGAAAAAACCTGCGGAGCCGGAAGCGGCTTCGCCGTCCCCGAGGGGGGCGCATGATGCATCGGCTTGTGCGGATGCATGGCCTTGAGGGCCGACACGAAACCGTCCCAGGCTCCCTCCTGCGAAGAGGTAATCTTGAGCTGGGTTTTCAACTGAGAGAGATCGACGCTGCGGCTATGGTGCTGCATCCCCGATGACATGGTTGGACCCGCGTCGCTGTTCGCGGAAGCCTGGGCATAGCCCGCGCCTGCCGCCAGGGCCAAGGCGGCGAGAGGTACGATCAACATTTGCTTGAACATGGTTGTCTCCTAAAATGGAACAGAAGACGGGACATCCCGTCGGCAAGTATCGTAGCGCTTGAATGTCAGCCGATTGTGTCGAGTCGAGGACCTTTTGTAAGTCTGCATTGCGGCCACGTCCGCAGCAACAATCTGTTACACAGCCGGAATGCGGCAAAGTGCAAAAGCGGCGTATAAGGGGTTGCGGAAAAACGCCGGGCACCGCATGATTTACGGACGGCAAACGAAAATGCCGAGTCAATAGCTTTTCAGCAAAGAGGCAAGGACAGGGATGAACGACAGCGATCACATCCTCGTCGTGGACGACGACGCCGAGATCCGCCGCCTGCTCGCGGATTATCTGGGCCGCAACGGCTACCGCGTTTCCACCGCGGCCGACGGCGTGCAGATGCAGCGCGCGCTTGGCTCCTCGCAACCCGATCTCGTTGTACTCGACCTCATGTTGCCGGGCACAGACGGAATCGAACTGTGCCGCCAGTTGCGCGCGGAAAGCGACATTCCCGTCATCATGCTTACCGCACGGGACGAGCAGACAGAACGCGTGGTCGGCCTCGAAATCGGGGCGGACGATTACCTTGCCAAACCCTTCAATCCGCGCGAACTGCTCGCCCGCATCAAGAGCGTGCTCCGGCGCACCCGCGCGCTGCCGCCCAACCTGCGCCGTGCGCCGCGCGTTACGCGCTACAACTTTGCCGGCTGGACGCTCGATCCGGCCACCCATCAGCTTACGGACGCGGACGGCGTCCTCGTTCCGTTGAGCGGCGCGGAATACCTGCTGCTGCTTGCCCTACTCGAGCATCCCGGCGTCGTGCTCTCGCGCGACCAGTTGCTCGACATCACCCGCGGGCGCGACGCCACGCCGTTCGACCGCAGCGTGGACGTGCAGGTGAGCCGGCTGCGTCAGAAGCTGCGCGACGACGCGCGCGAACCGAGGATCATCCGCACCTTGCGCAGCGAGGGCTACGTTCTCGCCGCGCGCGTGGAATCCACGTGACGCGCTGGCTGCCGAGATCGCTCTTCGGACGCCTCGTTCTAGTGCTGTCGGTCGGACTTACGGCCGCGCTGATCGGCTCCGCCACCATCAACCTGCACGAGCAGCATCACTTGATAGAGCATGCAAGCGTCGAGCGCCTTTCGGAGTACGTCGCGACCTCGGTTAGATTGCTCGATCAACTCAGCCCGCAACTCAACCTGCGGAATCGGCGCACGCTCACGCGGATCATGAGCCACCGGCACTGGAGGTACAGCATCAGCTCCACCGCACCCTCGCTCGCCGCCAACCAGCCGCTGCCGCCCTCGCTCGCCCTTTTGACGCCGACACTGGCAGACGCTCTCGGACCGGGTTATCCGCTGCGGGTCGCCGGTCCCAATCCGGCCGACGAACCCGATCCTCACCGATCCGGTCCTCCTTCGAAAGGCTTCGTGATCGTCGTCGGGCTGCACGATGGAAGCTGGCTCTCGATCACCTCGAATTTCCCGCCACCGCCTCCGAAATGGCCGATCTCGCTCTTCGTCAAGCTCGCCATTCTGCTCGTCGTCGCGCTTCTTTTGTCGTTCCTTGCCGTCACCTGGCTGACCCGTCCACTCGCCATGCTCGCCGGGGCCGCACGCGCGCTCGGACGCGATATTCGCCGTCCGCCGCTTGCCGAGTCCGGTCCGACCGAGGTGCGCCGCGCCGCCGCGGCCTTCAATCTGATGCAGCAGCGCCTGCTCGGATTTCTCGACAGCCGGCTGCGCATGCTCACCGCCATCTCACACGATTTGAAGACACCGGTCACGCGTCTGCGCCTGCGGGCCGAAATGCTCGAAGACTCAGCCCTGCGCGACAGCATCAATCACGATCTCGACGAAATGGACGGGATGCTGACGGCAACGCTCGCCTACATGCGCGGCGAGAGCGAACGCGAACGGGCGCAGCCACTGGATGTGAATGCACTGCTCGCCAGCATGGAATCCGATGCCCAGGCGCTCGATCAAAAAGTCACCGTCGAGGGCAATGCTGCGGCACCTTACACTGCGCGGCCGCAGGCGCTACGCCGCTGTCTGGACAACCTGGTGCAGAACGCGCTGCGCTACGGCGGCAGCGCCGAAATCTCCGTGGAAGACGGCAAGGATGCGCTCGTGATCCGGGTCGCCGATCACGGTCCTGGCCTGACCGAATCCGAACTCGAACACGTGTTCGAACCCTTTTATCGCGGCGAATCTTCGCGCAACCGCGCAACCGGCGGCACCGGACTCGGACTCGCGATCGCGCGCGAGGTCGCCGCAGCGCACGGCGGCACGCTCACCCTCGCCAACCGTCTTCCGAGCGGATTGACGGCGACGCTCACACTACCGCGCTGAGCGCTCCCGATTGCGTGCGCGCTTCCGGTGCGCCCGATGCCAGAACCAGCCCGCGACCAGCAATACGGCGAGAGCCAATACGCCGAGCGTGAGCCAAGTCGCCAAGTCACCGAAACCGCTCAGCCATTCGCGCAAGCCCCGTCCGAGGTAATAGCTGCCGAAACCCCACAGCGAAACCCACAGTGCCGCGCCCGTTACGTTGAACAGCAGGAAACGCCAGAAGGGCATCTCGGCCGAACCGGCCACGATGCCGTTGATCTGCCTCAGCACGTCGAAAAAGCGCGCGAGTGTGACGAACCAGCCGCTGTAGCGCTGGAACTTGCGCCGCACCTTGATGAAGACCCGCTTGGTCAGCCCGAACCGGCCGCCGTAGCGAATCAGCAGCCTGTGGCCGCCCTTGCGGCCGAGCAGATAGCCCAGACTGTCGCCGATCACGGCAGCGGCAAAGGCGGTCACGAGCACCCAGGCGAGCGTCAGCTTGCCCGCCGCGGCCAGTAACGCAGCCGCAACCAGCAGCGTCTGCCCCGGCGCGGGAATGCCGAAGCTCTCGATCAGCACGATCAGAAACAGCACCGGATAGCCGTACTGTTCGAGATACGTCTGAATGGTGGTGACCAATCCCTCCATCCGCCCGCCCGTGGAATGCGTCCCGCATCCTAGCAGAGCGCCCCGTTGCACCGCATCGCGGTGTCGAACCCATCGGATAACAGGTGAAAATTCATGCGCGAGGCCCGAAGTTGCTTTAGAATTGCGGACTTGCGGGATTCGGCCGCGCAAAACCTGCGGAACAACGCCGGAGCAGAACGAAATGAGCGACTTCAGGGAAGAAACCGACAGTCTGGGCAAGGTTCAGGTTCCCGCCGAAAGGCTATGGGGTGCGCAGACGCAGCGCTCGATCGAGCACTTCAGCATCGGTCGCGACCTCATGCCGCCCGAGATGATCACCGCCTACGTGCTGCTCAAGAAGGCTGCGGCGAACGCGAACCACGCCGGAGGCCATCTGGACGGCGAGCGCCACACGCTGATTGTGCGGGTATGCGATGAAATTCTCGCCGGCGAACACCTTGACATGTTTCCGCTGCACGTATGGATGACGGGCAGCGGCACCCAGTTCAACATGAATGTGAACGAGGTGATCTCAAACCGCTGCTGTCAGATCGCGGGCACTCCGCTCGGCTCCAAGAAACCGGTGCATCCCAACGATCACGTGAACCTGTCGCAGTCTTCCAACGACACGTTTCCGACTGCAATGTACATGACGAGCGCAATCGGTGCGCGTGAACGGCTGCTCCCGGCGCTCGATGCCTTGCGAGCGGCCATCTCCAAAAAGGCCGAGGAGTGGCGCGACATTGTCAAGATCGGGCGCACCCACATGCAGGATGCGACGCCGCTCACGCTCGGCCAGGAGTGGTCGGGTTACGCGGAAATGCTCGCCGAAGACATTGCACGCATCGAGGCGGCGCTCGGCGACGCCTATAAACTCGCGCTTGGCGGCACGGCCGTCGGCACCGGCATCAATGCACCGTTTGGTTTCGCCGAGGCTGCGGCGGCCGAAATCGCGAAACTCACCGGTCTGCCTTTCGTTTCGGCACCCAATAAATTCGCTGTGCAGGGTGCGCACGACGCGCTGGTGCAGTTCTCGGGCACGCTGCGCACGCTTGCCGTTTCGCTATACAAGATCGCGAACGACATCCGGCTGCTCTCCTGCGGACCGCGCGCCGGCTTCAACGAACTGCTGATCCCCGAGAACGAGCCGGGTTCCTCGATCATGCCGGGCAAGGTCAACCCCACCCAGACCGAAGCGCTTACCATGCTTGCCGTGCAGGTGATGGCGAACGACGTCGCCGTCGGTTTCGGTGGCGCCGGCGGCATGCTTGAAATGAATGTCTACAAGCCGCTGATGATCGCCAACATCAGCCAGTCGCTAGCGATCCTTGCCGACGGCTGCACCAATTTCCGCAAGTATCTCGTCGAGGGCACTCGACCCAACTTGAAAAGGATTGGGGAATACGTGGATCGGTCCCTGATGCTAGTCACGGCGCTCGCGCCGGAGATCGGCTACGACAAGGCCTCGGAAATTGCCCATCATGCGATGCATCACGACATTTCTCTGAAGGCCGCCGCGCTCAAGCTCGGCCATGTGACCGAAGAAGAGTTCGACCGTATCGTGGATGCCGCCAAGATGGTCCGGCCACACACGAAACCCCGACGCTGACCGCCGTCAAACCGAAGAAAAAAGGGGCCCCGAAGGGCCCCCTTGCATTGTGGCGGAGCAGCGCGAAATTATTGCTGCGGGGCCTTGTAGTTGGACTCGATGAACTTCGCCGCGGCATCGTGCAGCGCCTTGTGCGCGGCGGGATTCAGATACACCATGTGCCCTGACTGGAAGAACGCATAGCTGATGTTCTTCTGCAAGCTCGGCGGAATCGTGAGCTGGTGCATCTCGTACTGGGCCGCGTAGAACGGCGTACCGAGATCGAAGTAACCGCCCGCGAGCATCACCTTCATGTTCGGATTGAGCTTCATCGCCGCCGCAAGATCGGGCATGACATTCGGCGTGAACGGCAGCGCGAAGGGCGCACCGGGCGGCTGGTGCTTGAAGTCCCACATCGGGAACACATTGATCTCGGGTTCGTAGGTCATGCCCGTGCCGAAGTCGAGCGTGTCACGCACGTACTGGTTGAACATCGAAACCGTCGGTGCGTCAATCGCCGAGTCGAGCGGATCGTAGTTCGCCGTCTGCGCGAGCGGATCCATCGTCGGCCCGCTGAAGCGCGAATCGAGCCGCCCCGTAATCATGTCGTCGTCGCCCAACAGCTCGTGCGCGAACTCGCCGCCGTTGACCCTGAGGTCAGCCTTGAGTATATAGGCCGTCGGCAAACCCGTGTACAAGTGCATCTGTCCGGCGATTTTTTCCTTGGTTGCGGCATCGAGCAGATCACCCGCGTCCAGCGCCTGCAGATAGGAACCCATCGCAAACTGTTCGACCTGCGTCAAGAAGGCTTGTAGGTCTTTCGGTTTTTGCGGCAGCTTGTTGTGATAGTACGCGGTCGCGGCGTAGCTCGGCAGCCCCGTCGCATAACCGATGTTCACGCCCGGATTCGCCTCGGGGAAGTCCACGCCGAGGCTCCAGTTGAGAACCGAGGACAGAAACACCACGCCATTGAGACCCACGTTATCCTGCCCGAGATCGTAGGAGAGCACCGCGTCCCGGGTCGTGCCGTAGCTTTCGCCGAACAGGAACTTGGGCGAATTCCAGCGCCCGTATTCGGTCAGAAACTGGGTGATGAACTGATCGAAGGCCTTGGCGTCCTCATCTATGCCGTAGACATCGCTCGGCGAACCCGCCCCGCCCTGGTCCTTGCCGAGCACGCGGCCGAAGCCGGTGCCGGGCGCGTCAATGAACACCTCGTCGGTTGCATCGAGCAGGCTGTCGTCGTTGTTCACCATCTGGTAGGGCGCCGACGGGGTAAGCGTGCCGTTGCCGACCACGACGCGCTGGGGACCGAAGGCGAGCATGTGCAGCCACACCGTCGAAGAACCCGGACCGCCGTTGTAAAAGAACGTGATCGGACGTGTAGACGAATCCTTCACGCCGCTCTTCAGATAGGCGAAATAGGACATACTCGCAATCGGCTTCTGGTCATCGTTCTTGATAATGAGGGTACCCGCATAGGCGTCGTAGGAAATTTTGTTGCCGCCCACGGTTACCGAACCATGGGTCTCCTGCTTCTGCGGCTGGGTCATCTGGCCCTGTTTTGATGCCTGTCCCTGCGCGCCGGCCTGGGACTGCGAGCCCTGACTCGCGGCGAGCGCCGGCATCGCAACAACTGCGATCGCTAGCGCGGCCACACGAATTGAAAACCTGTTCACGCTGATATCTCCTTATAACAACAGCCGGAACACCCCGGCATGAGAAACCATGAACCCGCCGGCGCCCTGACGTCAGGCGGGACTGAAATGGGGCAAGGCCGAAAACCAGAAAAGGCGACCCCCACACGCGTTTTACTGTACTAGAACACGAAACTACCTGTCAACCCCTCGTCCGGCCTCAGGGTTGAAGCAATAAACATCCCGGATTTCATGGTGTAAGCTTGAGGCTCCGGCCCATCGGGAGCCACGATTCGATGCCGTCACGCGCCAGAAAAGCACTCTACGCCGTCCTCATTCCCTGTTTGTTCGCCTTCGGGGCTGCGCTGGCGCAAACCAATGCGCCGTCGGGCGATCTTGACGGCTACGTCAAGACCGTCATGGCGCAATGGAAGGTACCGGGGCTTGCCGTTGCGGTGGTAAAGGACGGCAGGGTGGTGCTCGCCCGCGGTTACGGCGTGCGCGAACTCGGGCGGCCCGCAAAGGTGGATGCGGATACGCTGTTCGGCATCGCCTCCAACACCAAGGCCTTCACGGCCGCCGCGCTCGGCACTCTGGTCACCGCCGGAAAGCTGCACTGGGACGATCCGGTCATCGATTACCTTCCGGATTTCCGTCTCGACGATCCCTATGTAACCAGCGCGCTCACGGTGCGCGACATCCTCAGCCACCGCAGCGGCTATTGCGACCCGACCTTCATGTGGCTGACAAGCGGCTTCGACAGCGCGCAGATCGTTTATCACCTGCGCTTTCAGAAGGCGAATTATGGGCTGCGGGAACGATTCTGCTACAACAATACGATGTATCTCGTGGCGGGGGAGATCGTGCCGGCGGTGGCGGGCGAGAGCTGGGGCGATTACGTTCGCGGGCATTTCTTCGTGCCGCTCGGCATGACGAATACCTCATCGCAGATGTCGGTGTTCCAGACCGACGGCGACGTCGCAGTGCCGCATGCCGAGATCGACGGGAAAGTAGTACCAATCGCGCGCATGCAGACCGACGCGATGGCGCCGGTCGGCGGAATCAAGTCCTCCGTCGCCGACATGTCACACTGGCTCACGATGATCCTCGCCGACGGCCGCTATCGCGGCCGGGTGATACTCGATCCGGCGATCATCAAGACGATGGAAACACCACAGATGCCGATCGCAGCTGACAGCGAGATCGGCGAATGGGCGCTCGCCCAGACGCCGGACAGCCAGTTTCTCGACTATGGGCTAGGCTTCTTCGTGCAGGATTACGCGGGCCATAAGCTCGTCTGGCACGCCGGCGACATCGACGGTATGGCCTCCGCGCTCGGGATGTTGCCGGACGAACATCTCGGCATCGTGGTCCTCAGCAACATGAACCAGAACCGGGCGCCGGAAGCGGTGCTGTTTCATCTGTTGGACGTCTATCTCGGTCGTCCGCCGCGCGACGTGAGCGGCGCCTTGATGACACTCGTGAAAAAAGAGGATGCCACCGGGAATAATGAGGATGCGAAACTCGCGGCGACGCGCGACCCCGATGCGAAACCCTCGCTGCCGCTCGAAGATTACGCCGGAACCTATCACGACGATCTCGACGGCGACGTCACCGTATCCTGGAAGGACCACCACCTCGTGCTCGCCTTCGGCAACCCGGATTTCACCGCGACACTGATTCACTGGGCCCACGACACATTCAAGGCGCCGTGGCACAACCGCGTGTACGGAAACGACTACGTCACCTTCTACCTCGACGCGCTCGGTCGCGTCCAGGCGTTCAAAATAGCCGGCGTTCCCGAGATCTTCACGCGCGTACACGAACAGACACCAGCGAAACATTGATTATCCGTATAGGCAAGCTTCGCGGGAATAACGGGCAGGAGCGATCGCTCGGACCGCGACCCGCCTGATGATCGCGCGCAAGAGTATTCCGAAGCCGGCAAGATGCCGGCGCTCCCATGCTCTCCCCTTTGCTCGCGCAGCGAGGAAGGCGGAGTTGGAGGGGGGATTCGTGCGTCGTGACACGCAAAGCGTTGAGCGTAGTAAGCTTTCCGCAACCCGTATGGTGATGACGTCCATGATGCGCTTAACTCATCCTCCTTTTTTTACTTTGGTGGCTACCGCGCAATTCTTCGAAATCCCACTCGGTCATTAAAGCAAAGTATCGGAGCGCATCCCTCCGAACGCCTGTAAAGCATGATTGCAATTCTCAACAATCCCCGGATTTTTTTCGTGGCCGCAATCGGTTTTTTGCTGATCACGTTTCTGGCGGTGTATGTTCCCGCCTTTGCACTGGTCGGCGGTCTTCGATTATCGCCCGACGTCGGGGTGCCGGTGGTGATGCTGGTCACCTTTACCATTGCCTGCGGCATTATGGAACTGTACGCACGCCGTGGCGGAATTACGTGGGCCGCGTTCGGTTTCCGGTTGCCGTCCTGGCGCTACATCGTTTACGCGCTGATTTTCGCCGTACCTTTGAGTGTGCTGATCGCCTGGCTGCTCGGTTACGTCAGTGAGCCCGGCCCGCTCGCCGGATTGACCCTGGCACCCTGGCTCATCTATGTCTATTTCGGGCTTGCGGCTCCGATTCAGGAAGAGGTCATTTTCCGCGGACTGTTGCAGACGGCGCTGGCGGAGCGGCTTGCGGGTGAGCCGAGATACGCCGCCACTTCCGGTATGATCGCACTTCTTGCGGTTGCTATACTTTTTGCCGTGATTCATCTGGTAGTGGGTCCCGCAACGGCGGCCGGCGCACTCGTTCTCGGTTTGCTCGCCGGCGAGCTGAGGCGGCGCAGCGGCAGTCTCCTGCCGGCCGTCATCTGCCATTCCATCTTCAACCTGGCGGGAATTCTTTGGGCGCTGCACTGGTAGATTGGCGGTTAACACAGTGATCCTGCAGAGGAGGTTCCAATGAGTGACGACGAAAACACTTCATTCGACGGCGGCTGCGACTGCAGCGCCGTGCGCTACCGCATGACGAGCCGGCCGATGTTCGTGCATTGCTGCCATTGCCACTGGTGCCAGCGCGAAACCGGTTCCGCCTTCGCACTGAATGCGATGATCGAAGCCGACCGCGCGATCCTCCTGAACGGCGAACCGGAAATCGTGAATACGCCTTCGGCAAGCGGCAAGGGACAGAAGATTGCCCGCTGCCCGACCTGCAGCATCGCGCTCTGGAGCAACTATGCAGGTGCGGGCGACACCGTGCGCTTCGTGCGCGTCGGCACGCTCGACGAACCGGACCGGCTGCCACCCGACATTCACATCTTCACAACTTCGAAGCAGCCCTGGGTGATCATTCCGCCAAACATGCCGGTGGTCGAGGAATATTACGATCGCGAACAATACTGGCCGCAGGAAAGCCTCGCGCGCCGCCGGGCGTTGTACAAGTCTTAAAAAAAGGGGCCCCGAAGGGCCCCTCACAAGCGCACAAAAAAGCGATTATTTCGACTTTGTCTGCGTCTGCACCTTGGAATTGTCCTCGATGAACGCGGCCGCCGCATCGTGCAGGCCCTTGTGGGCCGCGGGGTTCACGTACACCATGTGCCCCGACTGAAAAAACCTGTAGCTGATGTTTTTCTGCAGTGCGTCCGTGATCGGAAGCTGGTGCATTTCATACTCGGCACCGTAGAACGGCGTGCCAAGATCCATGTAGCCCCCCATGAGAAGAATCTTCATGTTGGGATTGAACTTCATCGCCGCCGCCAGATCCGGCATCACGTTCGGCGTCCCCGAACTTGCATAATGCGAACCCGGTGACTGGTGCTTCCAGCTCCATTGCATCGATCCGTAGATCTCGGGATGATAGCTCATGCCCTGACCGAACTTGAGCGTGTTGCGCACGTAGTCATTGAACAGCGACACAGTCGGGGCGTCAATCGCCGAATCCAGCGGATCGTAGTAACCGCTCTCGGCCATCGGATCCATTGCCGGGCCGCTGTAGCGCGAATCCAGACGGCCGGTCACCATGTCGTCCGCGGAAAGCAGTTCGTGAGCAAACTGTCCGCCGGAAATCTTCAGATTACCCTTGAGGATATAGGCCGTCGGCAACCCGGTGTACTGGTGCAGCTTCTCCGCGACCGCCTGCTTCGTCGCGGGAGCGATCTGATTGCCCTGGTTGAGCGCCTGCAGATAATCGCCCATCGCGAACTGCTCCACCTGCGTCAGAAAACTCTTGAGATCCTGCGGCCGGTTGGGCAGTTTGTGATGATACCAGGCCGTTGCGGCATAGCTCGGCAGCCCCGTCGCGTAGGAAATGTTCACGCCCGGATTGCCTTCCGGGCCATCCACGCTGATGTCGAAATTGAGAATCGAAGACTGCAGGATCACGCCGTTTAATCCCACATCGGCCTGCTCGAGATCGTAGGACAACACGGCCGAACGCGTGGTGCCGTAACTCTCGCCGTAGAGAAACTTGGGCGAATTCCAGCGGCTGTGCTGGGTGAGATACTGGGTAATGAACCGCGTAAAGGCCATCGCATCGGGATCGATGCCATAGACGTCCGACGGTTTGCCGACACCGCCCTGATCCTTTCCGAGCACGCGGCCGAAACCGGTGCCGGGCGCATCGACGAAGACTTCGTCGGTGGCATCGAGCAGGCTGTAGTCGTTGTTGACGAGCCGGTACGGCGCGGACGGCGTCAAAGTTCCGTTCCCGACTACCGCGAGCTTCGGCCCGAAGGCAAGCATATGCAGCCACACGGTCGAGGAACCCGGACCGCCGTTATAAAAGAAGGTGATCGGGCGGCTGGACTCATCGCTCACGCCGCTCTTGACATAGGCGAAATAGGACATGCTGGTATAGGGCTTGCCGTCGTCGTTCTTGACGGTCATTACCCCCGCGATCGCCTTGTAATCGATGCTCTGTCCCTCCACCGTGACGGAACCATTCGTCCCCGACTGACTGGGATGCGTCGCACTTGCCGCCGGCGGGGGCGGCATGGGTGCCCCGGCAAACGCCGGCAGGGCCGCCATTCCCAAAATGAGGGTTGCGGCAATGGGAAAACTGCGTTTCATTAAAAAAAATCTCCTGTTTTTTGCCGACCGCGCTAACCCACGCGTGAACAGTCGTGCGCGACCGGGCGCGGCGGCTAATGGCCATCATGCTGGAGCCGTCGAATCGAACCGACGGCTGGCCGAAGTATACGCCCGCAAGCACGGTGCGTGCACGGAACCGTGCAATGGCGGGGAGGCGGCCTTCGCCGCAATAAGGCTCTGGCCGGTCCCGGCAGCGGTCGCGCGCTGTCAGGCGCGGCCCCCCGCGAGCGGAATCGGGGCTGCCGGTTACGACGTGGCCCGAAGCCCGTTTACTGCTGTCCCTTGTAAGTGGACTGGATAAAGGCGGCAACGTTGTCATGCAGCCTCTTCAGCGACGGCACGTGCACATAGACCATGTGGCCGGACTGGTAATACTCATAGGAGATGTTCTTTACCAGAGCCTGCGGGATCGGCAGATGCTGCATGATGAACACCGCCGCATAGAACGGCGTCGCGAGATCGAAGTAACCCGCATTCAGCATGACCTTCAGATCCGGGTTGTACTTCATCGCGGCCGCCAAATCCGGCATCACGTTGGTGGCCTGGTCAAGCTCGCTGTCGGTGCCCGGCGGCGAGTGCAGGTAATCCCAGTTTGCGAGCACATTGTCGTAGTACTCGGGACGGTACTGCAGGTCGGTCTTGAAATCGAGCGTCCTACGCACGTAGTCGTTGAAGAGCGCGACATAGGCGGAACTGATCGCAGCCGCCTGCGGATCGTATTCGGACTCCTGCGACAGCGGGTCCATGGTCGGGCCGGTGAAGCGGGTGTCGAGTCGGCCGGTCGTATCATCCGGGTTCAATAGCTGGTGCTCGAACTCGCCGCCGTTTACCCGCAGATCCGCCTTCACCCAGTAGTCCGCCGAAAGCCCTGTGTACTGGTAAAGCTGCGCGGCGATCTGCTTCTTTTGCGCGTCGGAAAGCGTGGTGCCAGCATTCAGCGCGTCCGCATAGTCGTGCATGGCGAAATGCTCGACCTGCTGCAGGAAGCCCTGGAAATCCTTCGGCTGCTGCGGCAGCTTGTGATGATAGTAGGCGGTCGCAGCATAGGTCGGCAGCGCCAACTCGTAAGTCATGTCCATGCCCGGGTTGTGCTGCGGATCGTCGGCATTGGAGATGTCGTAGCTCAGGACCTGCGAAAGCAGAATGACGCCGTTCAGATCCACGTCGTCTTCCATCTCCAGGTAGCGCGCAAGCACCGCCGAGCGCGTCGTGCCGTAACTCTCGCCGAAAAGGTACTTGGGCGAGTTCCAGCGCCCGTTCTCGGTAAGGTAGCGGGTGATGAACTGCGCGAACGCGTGCGCGTCGTTATCCACGCTGTAGAACGCCTTGGGGGTGCCGGCTCCGCCCTCACGCTTGCCGATGATGCGGCTGAAGCCGGTGCTCGGTGCATCGATGAACACGAGGTCGCTTACATCGAGCAGACTGTAATCGTTGTTCACCAGCTTGTAGGGCGCCGGCGGCGTGTGCGTGTGATCGGCCGTCGTGACGCGCTCAGGCCCGAAGGCGCCCATGTGCAGCCAGACGGTGGAGGAACCCGGTCCGCCGTTGTAGAGAAACGTGATCGGCCGCGTGGTGGGATCCTTCACGCCGCTCTTGACGTAGGCGACGTAGAACATGCTCGCGGTCGGCTGGCCCTGCTTGTTCTTGAGAATGATGGTGCCGGCCGTCGCGTCGTAGTTGACGCGCTGGCCTTCGACCGTCACGCTGCCCTGCGTAACCGACTGCACCGGCCGCACGCTGCTCGCGGGCGCCGCCGGCTGCTGCTTCCCGTGACTGGCCGCGAGTGCGGGCACTGCGGTCATCAGGGCGGCCAGCGCGACCGCCGTTATCAAGCTTCGTTTCATCTTCCGGATCTCCTGTTCGGGTCGGCGGCGTAAGGCCGTCGGCATACGGATCAGGCTCCCGCGTCGCGGGAGCCGCAAAATCCCTCCGCCCGATATTCTTTATGCAAGGCCCGCGATTTTACGCCCCGCCGCATATTCCCGGCGGTCGCCGCCTCGCCCTTCCAGGGTTAAGGTTCTTCTGACTAACCCACCGCCGCTCGTGCCTTGGCCGCGAGATGCACTAATAGCAGCGACACCGCCGTCGGCGTCACGCCGGAAATGCGCGCCGCCTGACCGATTGTCGCCGGACGCGAGGCGGCGAGCTTTTCGCGCACCTCGGTGGAAAGCCCGCGCACCTTCGAATAATCCATGTCCGCCGGCAGCGCGAGCGTTTCCCGCGTCTTGAGCCTCGTCACCTCCGCCGCCTGCCGCTTGAGATAGCCCGCGTAGCGCGCTTCGGTCTCGACCAGCGCCGCCACTTCGCGCTCCACGAATTCCGCACTCGGCGCAAGCTCTATCACCGCCGCATGATCCACGCCCGGACGCGCAAGCAACTGCCACGCCGTCAACGGCGATTCGGGCGCCTGTTCCAGATGCGCCGCGACCCATTCGGGCGGCAACTCGCGCGGCGTGAATCGTGTTGCTTCCAGCCGTGCACGTTCGCGCGCGCAGGCTTCACGCTTGATGCAGAAACGTGTCCAGCGCACGTCGTCGACCAGCCCCAGCTCGCGGCCCCGTTCGGCCAAGCGGAAGTCGGCGTTGTCCTCACGCAAGGAAAGGCGATACTCCGCGCGACTGGTGAACATGCGATACGGTTCCGTGGCGCCGCGCGTGGTGAGATCGTCCACCAGCACGCCGATATAAGCCTCGTCGCGGCGCGGACACCAGGACTCGGCGCCGCGTACGCGAAGCGCCGCGTTGATGCCGGCGACGAGCCCTTGCGCCGCCGCTTCCTCATAACCCGTCGTGCCGTTGATCTGCCCCGCGAAGAAAAGATTCCGCACCGCCTGCGTTTCCAGCGCGAGCGACAAGCCGCGCGGATCGAAGTAGTCGTATTCGATCGCGTAGCCGGGACGCGTGATCGCGGCGCGCTCAAAGCCACGGATCGAATGCACCAATTCGATTTGCACGTCGAACGGCAGGCTGGTCGAGATGCCATTCGGATACACCTCCGCCGTGTCGAGCCCCTCGGGTTCGATGAAGATGCGATGCGCGGTCTTCTCCGCAAAGCGCACCACCTTGTCTTCCACCGACGGACAATAACGTGGGCCCACGCCCTCGATCGCGCCCGTAAACATGGGCGAACGATCGAGACCGGCGCGGATGATCGCGTGCGTGCGCTCGTTGGTCGCGGTGATAAAGCATTCCACCTGGCGCGGATGTTCGTCAGCGCTTCCCAGAAACGACATCACCGGCACCGGCTCGTCGCCCGGCTGATGTTCCAGCCCCGCGTAATCGATCGTCCGCCCGTCGATGCGCGGCGGCGTGCCCGTCTTCAACCGCCCGACCGCAAAGCCGTAGCCGCGCAACTTCGTCGCGAGCGGATTCGACGGCGCCTCGCCTGCTCGCCCGCCGCCGTAGTTTTTCTCGCCGATATGTATCCGCCCCCCAAGGAAGGTGCCGACGGTAAGCACGACGCACTGCGCACAGATTTCGAGTCCCATCTGCGTCACCACGCCGGCGACGCGATCATTCTCTATAAGGAGATCGTCTACGCCCTGCTGGAACAACGAAAGATTCGGCTGCGCTTCGAGCAGCGCGCGGATCGCCCGCTTGTAGAGCACACGGTCACACTGCGCCCGCGTCGCCCGCACCGCCGCGCCCTTCGATGCATTCAGCACCCGGAAATGGATGCCGGCGCGATCGGTCGCCCGCGCCATCGCCCCGCCCAGCGCATCCACCTCGCGCACGAGCTGGCTCTTGCCGATACCGCCGATCGCCGGATTGCAGGACATCTGCCCCAGCGTCTCCAGGCTCTGCGTCACCAAAAGCGTTGCCGCGCCCATCCGCGCCGCGGCCAATGCGGCCTCGGTCCCGGCGTGCCCGCCGCCCACCACGATGACGTCGAATCGATCCTTCACGGCACCAAAACGCTCGAGTGATTGGGGTATTTTAGGGGCTTTGGGATGGCAATGTGATCGGTGGGCCACAAAGATCATAGAATAGGTTCATATGGTTAGACGTTTGAGCCGCAAGGAGCACGCATCATGACGGCCTCCTTATCCTTGGAAGGGATGTCCATAGAGGAAAAAATTCAGGCGATGGAATCGCTATGGGACGACCTGCGGACCCGCGCACCGGACATGGCGTCGCCCGACTGGCACGGCGAGATTCTGGCAGGGCGACAGGCCGCCATTGAGCGCGGAGAGGAACAATTCGAGGACTGGGAAACAGCCAAGAAGAACATCAAAAACAGAATTTCGTGAAAGTCAGGATTCTCGCGTCCGCGAGTCGTGACCTCCTCGGCGGCTACGGATTTTACGAGAGACAATCGAAGGGCATCGGCGAATACTTTCTGGATACGTTGTATTCGGATATCGATTCCCTGGTCGTGACGGCCGGCATTCATCCCACACACTTCGGCCACTATCACCGACTGCTTTCAAAGCGCTTTCCATTTGCGGTCTATTACCGAATTGAGGATCAGACTGCACTCGTTTATGCCGTGCTCGACTGTCGCCGAAGCCCGGCTTGGACAAGAGACCGATTCGCCTAACCGGGGAGAGTTCAACTTGCGGTTCGGTCGATCGAGGAAGTTTGAGCGTATATCATTCGGCGTTCTGCGGCCAACGGAACAGGTCCGCGTAATCGGCGCCGGTACGGGCGCAGGCACGCCAAGCCAAGCCGCCCTCGGCCATTGCGTCCCTGATACTCGGGGCTATGAGCTTCAGAGATCGCGCGGCGGCCTGATCGCGCAGTTGCGCGAACCGCGATTTGCGCATCAGCGTCAGCGCCCAGTCCGGCAACAGTGCCATGCCCGCCCCGAGAAAAACGCTGCGGCTCAGGCCGGCGAGCGGAATCGGCAGGCGAATGGTATCGAGCACCGCCAGCACCTCGCGGGTGCGCGCGTCGCAGACGAGTTCCGGGCGCACGGCGCGAAAGAACGCTTCCAGTTCCGCGAGCGACTTCGGCACTTCGCGTGCGCCGAGCGCTTCGGCGATGCGCGCCGTTTCTTGCAGATAGCGGTCCTGCATCGCGCGCGGCACGGCGCGGTAACAATACGTCTTGTAGCCTTCGAGAAAACTCCATGCCTCGGTGCAATGCACCCAGTTCAGAAGATGCGGATCCTCGGCGCTGTAGGCACGGCCGTCGGCAGCGGTGCCGAGCACTCTGCGATGGATGAAGCGCACCCGCTCGATGGCCTGCTCCGCAGTGGCGCGCGGCGCGTAGGTGGTGCGGGCAACGAATGCAATGGTATTGCGTAGCCGGCCGAGCGTGTCACCGCGAAAGTCCGAGTGGTCCCACACGCCGGCCAGCGCCAATGGATGGAGGGTCTGCAACATAAGCGCGCCGAGCCCGCCGGCCATCATGGCGGGAAAGTCGGCATGGATCTTCCAGGTTACGGTGTCCGGGCCGAACAGACCTGGGTCGCCCAGTGGAGCGTCGTAGTCCGGTGCTGCTCCGTCGCGGCTCAACGCATCGATGACCCAGTCGTGTAGGCGACCGCGCACCGGCGCCGGCAGCACCTTGACGCCGGGCAGGCGAAGGGGCTCGCCGCGCGAATCTCGGCGGATCGTTTGCGCGCGGGAAGGCGTTCCGTTTTCAGAGTGCATTGTGACTACCAGCTCCGCAATCATCGCCCGGCTCGCTCACACAGCCGCAGCTACCCGGACAGTTTACTTACTTCGACGCCCTTAAAGGACCACGCTTCCCGTCCCCGGAATGGACCGACGGTCAACGGCTGTCCTGCCGGAGCCGACATCCGGGATTTTTGTCTATACTTGTGGATAAGCGCAGGAATGCGCTGCGGTTCGATCGGGCAGATCGAACACCGCATTCATTATGTAGGAGGAGGAAATCCCATGAATATTCGAGTGGCGGCCGGTCTCGGCGCGGTCGTTTTCGTATTTACACTTGCCGGTGCAACACCGGCGTCCGCCACCGCATTGAGCGGCCAACTCGGCTCCGCCCCAGTGCCCGCGGCACTGCGCCCGGCGCTCTACGGCGCACTCGCACGCGATGCAGAAAGCACCTATCGCATCGACCGCAACGGCTGCACGAGTCTGCAGAGCACGCTCAAGGCGTGTTTCGACGTGCGGGGCGTGCATTTCACGGGAGCTGCATCGCCCCTCTCGCTGCACGCCGCCGCCTGGGGACGCGGCACCGATCTGACGCCACTCGCGTCCGTGCGCCCGCAAATAAAGACCAGCCGCGTCACCTATGCCCACGGCGTCTTGAGCGAATGGTGGCACGTGCTGCCGGTCGGCTTCGAGCAGGGCTTCACGATATCGAAACGCCCCGCGGGCCAGGGCCGCCTCACCCTCGCACTCGTCGCGAGCACTCCTGCGAACGCGCACAAGGGATCGCTCGGCTGGGGGGAACTCCGATACGGCAAGCTCGTGGTCATCGACGCCGACGGCAAGGTCGTCCCTGCGACGCTCAAGCGTTCGGGCAACCGCATCCTCATCGCCGTCAACGACGCACGAGCCGCTTATCCCCTCACCGTGGATCCGCTGATATGGCTCGAACAGGAGGTGACAGCGAACGACGGAGCCGCGAACGACGAATTTGGCTTTTCGGTGGCGATCTCCGGCTCCACAGCGTTGATAGCGGCTCCCTACGCTGAAACCGATCATGGTGCGGCATATGTGTTCAGCGAATCGGATGGTAGCTGGAGTCAGGCGGCTAAGCTCACCGCTGGCGACGGCGCGTATTTGGACAAGTTCGGCTACGCGGTTGCACTCTCAGGTACGACCGCCCTGGTAAGTGCACCTTACGCCACTGTCAACGGCAACGTCTGGCAGGGCGCCGTGTATGTATTCAGCGACTCGGGCGGCAGTTGGTTGCAAGTGCAGAAGCTTACCGCGAGCGACGGCGCAGAAGACGACTTCTTCGGCAACGACCTCGCTCTCTCGGATACGACGGTCATCGTTGGCGCAGACGGCGCTACTGTCGATGGCAACGCTTCCCAGGGCGCGGCCTATGTGTTCAGCGACTCCGGCGGCAGTTGGAGCCAAGTAGCCAAACTCACCGCGAGCGACGGAGCCGAAAACGACGGCTTCGGAAATTCGGTCGCATTGTCGGGCACCACGGCCATGTCCGGTGCTCCCAGAGCCGACGTCGACGGCTACAACAATCAAGGGGCTGTCTATGTGTTCAGCGATTCCGGCGGCAGTTGGACGCAGGTACAGAAGTTCACCTCGAGCGACGAGACGGCGAATCAGTACTTCGGCGGCCTTTTCACTCTTTCGGGTTCCAACTTCGTCGATGGAGAACCGATTCGTACCGTCAACGGCAATACCGCGCAAGGCGTAGCTTACGTGTTCAGCAACTCCGGCGGCAGTTGGAGCCAAGTAGCCAAACTCACCGCGAGCGACGGGGGTGCGAGCCAATACTTCGGCAACGCCGTCGCAGTATCAGGCTCTACGGCTCTAATCGGCGCGCGTCTGGCCACTTGGAATGGCAACGTCCAAGTGGGCGCGATCTACGTGTATGACGATTCCGGCGGGAGTTGGACGCAGGCACTAAAGATTGGCCCAAGCGATGGCACGATGGTGGATCAGTTCGGCGGCGCGATTGCTTTTTCGGGCACAACCGCCCTTGCCGGCGCCTGGGACGCGGACCCCAACGGCAACTACAGCCAAGGCGTCGCCTATTTCGAGGGTCAAACAGATCTGGATTTGACGTTAAGCGCGCCGGCTAAGGTGAATCCTAGCGCGAACTACGTGAGTCAGGCGATTTCCACCAATAGCGCGAGCGTAACCTCGCCGGCCGTGACCGTAACGGTTGCGGTGCCGGCGTCCGCAAGCTATGTTTCCGCATCAGCCACGCAGGGCAGCTGCGACGAGGCAGCTGAGGTAGTGACCTGCGTTTTCGGTGCGATCTCCGGCGACGGGGGCAGTGCCGCCGCAAACGTAACTCTAAAAGCGATAGACACTGCCGGCGAGATGATCGTGAATACCGCGAGGGTGGCCAAAGCGACACCCGCTTTGACGGCGAGCACCCTAACCGTCGTGAACACCCCACCGATCGCCCAGAACGGCAACCTCACAACCGCCGAGAACATGGCTGCTAACGGTACCCTGCAGGCCAGCGATGCCGATGGCGATCCGCTTACCTACAGCATCGTCGATCAGCCCGGTCATGGTAGCGTGACGATCACTAATGCAAGCACGGGTGCCTACACTTACACGCCGAACAGCGGCTACAGCGGCAGCGACTCCTTCACATTCAAGGCTAACGACGGCTATGCGGATTCCAACATTGCAACCATAAGCGTCACTGTGGTCGCTCCACCCGTGGCTCAAAATGGCACGCTCATCACCAACGAGAATACTGCAGCGAGCGGTACCTTGAAGGCGACCGATACCCACGGCAATCCGCTGACTTTCAGCATCGTCGACAAGCCCGGTCACGGCAACGTGACGATCAATGACAGCAGCACGGGCGCTTACACGTACACGCCGAATAAAAACTACAGCGGCAGCGACTCGTTCACCTTCAAAGCCAACGACGGCTACGCCGATTCCAATACCGCCACGATCAGTATCACCGTGAAGTCATCGGGTGGAGGTGGCGGCGGCGGTGGTGGTGGCGCCACTGGCTGGCTCACATTGTTGGCGCTGCTCGGAATCGCCGTTGCCGGAGCAAGTTTGAAGCGAAGGAGCGGCTAAGCCATGGGAAACCGACCGCACTGAACTTGACCATCAGGGCATGAGGAGAGGGCCGATGCGTACCTTTATAGTTTTTGCAACTGTTGTCCTGCTGGCCGGTTGCACGTCCACGCCTTCGGGCCCGCGCAAGATTCCGGCCGCCCCCGTCCCGAACAAAACGGCGCAGACGTTTCCGCAGGCCCTGCACAATACGACGCCTATCCCCCTCACCCCGAACGAGATCTGGCATGGCCAGATCGACACCAGTAATCCGACGATGGAACTTTTCGGCAGCTCCGTCTACTATGCGATCTTCGCGCTCCCGTCCGGCCGCCCGGCGATCCTGCATCTCAAGAGCCTGGCCCACAACGGGGGGGTCGCTACGGTGAGCATCATTCCGCCCGTAGCCATCCTTCTCGACGCGGATGGAAATCCCGTCGGAAACGCACCGCCATTCAAGTACTATGAGTGGGGCGTATGGAAGCACTATGGCGCGAACATGCATTCGTCCGATATTCCGAAATCGGCAAAGTACATCCTGTTCGCCGCAGATCCGAGGGTAATGCGAGACGACAAGCTGGGGAACACCGACGTCACTACGCCGGTGGGCGCTTACCCTGCAATGATTCCCATGGTGATCCCTGTCTCTAACACCTTTGGCATTACCGGTCCGATCTGGGTGAGGTACGAACTTACCCAGAAAGGCGCACTCTAATGCCTCGAAGCATTGGCAAAGCGCAAGGGCTGACCCCGATTACCCCGATTACCCAATGATGACGAACTAATGCCTCAAATTTTTCATCCTTCAAGGAGAAAACGCATGAAAGACCATTCCAGAAACTTTACACGAGTGCTTGCTTCTCGCACGCTCTTCGGCCTCTCACTGGCGGCCGTTATGTCCATCGCTCCTGTCTTGGCCCAAGCGGCTTCCGCGGGGCAGTCGGGACTCTTGGAACAGAAGCTGGCGGCAATCAAGGCGTCCACCGCTGCAAATCAACAGAAACTGCACCACTACACATGGACGGAAACCTCGCTAATCACCCTCAATGGCAATACGAGACCGCCGAAACAATCGCTATGCTCGTATGGCTCGAACGGGAAAGTGCAAAAAACACCCATTGGCACTTCGGCACAGTCAACGTCGAACGCGAGTGGCCCCGGGAGCCGGCTGAAGAACCGGATCATCGAGAAGAAAACGGCCGAGATGGAAGATTACATGAAAAGGGTGGCGGCTCTGATCGCACTCTACATGCCCCCGAATACGAGCAAAATGCAACAAGCCTTCCAGAAGAAGAACGTCTCATTTCAGCCGGGAAGCGGAATGGTGACGCTCGTATTCAAAAACTACGTGCAGCCTGGAGATTCCATGACGCTCGCCTTCAACACGGCCACCAAAAAAATCAGCAGCGTAAAGGTGAAGACCTATCTCGATAGCCCACAGGACGGCGTAAGCCTGGCCGTCAGTTTTGCCAGCCTTCCCGATGGAACGAACCATGCTTCGCAAACGGTAATCGATGCGCAGGCGAAGAACATTCGCATTGTAAATACGAATTCGAACTATCGAAAGATGTCCCAATAATCTGGCCGCGCCGGCGCCCGCAAACAGGTCGCGTCCAATCCGGCGAGCGCGATCGGCAGTTCGATCGCGTTCAGGGCGGCGAGGACTTCTCGGGTGCCGGCGCCGCAGACAAATTCCGGGCGGACAGCGCGAAAGAACGCTTCCGGCTCAGCGAGGGACTTCGGCACGTCACGGGCGCCAAGCGCCTCGGCGATGCGCAGCAGCCTGTTCGCGATGCCGTTGCCGGAGCGCCTGATCGTTTCCTTGGCGACCTCGCGCTGGAGGGGTATACTCCGGACTGAAAGGGGGCTTCGGGGCGTTATGGTCAATCTTATTCCACTGGTGATACCCATCGGAATCGGCTTCGCCATTACGGGTCCGATCTGGGTGAGACATGAGACTATTCACTAAATTGAGGGAGTAAGGGTTATGCTCAATATGACTCGCGCCAGCTTTGCGCTTTTGCTTTCTGTCTGCTGTTTCGGTTCCGCCTGGGCAGGACAACTCGATCCGCGCCTGGCTGCGTTGACAATCGGTGGTCATGCCTTTGTCCAGTCGGCCAATACGGGCGCCGTGGTTGCTACGCAACCAACAAACCCGTCGTTGCCACGTGTACGCTCAGACGGTACGATTCAGGTGTATATAAAGCCAGCCGCCCCCGGCGGGCCGTTGCCCTCTGCCAGTGAGCTTGCGACTGTAGGCGCCACCGATATCCAGCCCTCGGTTGCTCTTGGGATGGTTCAGGCCTGGGTTCCGGTTAGCAGACTCAATGAACTTGCCAACCTGCCGGATGTAGGACTGGTTACCGTGCCCACTTACGCCTTGTCACCTCGCCCTATTGAGCCTAAAGCATCGGGCACCCCACGAACGGCGGCTGCGGCGTCGGTTCCGACCGGTCTGGCAATTTGACTAGGCGGCGGTAGAAGCCATGCGGGCCGATCAATTACAAGCCGTTGGCGCCACCGGAATCGGCGCGAAGGTGGGAATTATCTCGGATGACAATTCAGGGTTGGCGGCATCGCAAGCCGCAGGCTATCTGCCGGCCACGGTCTGGGCGGACCCCAACTTCCCTGGGATAACGCCCAATCCGGGCGATCCGGCAGAGGGTACGGCCATGCTGGAAGAAGTTCACGCGATGTCGCCCGGTGCATCGCTCGGTTTCTGTGGCCCCCAGACAACGGTTGATTTTCTGACCTGCTACAGCGATTTCGCCTCATGGGGCGCAAATGTGATTGCAGACGACTTGAGCTTTTCCCCGATAGATAACTTCTCCATTGGCAATACGGCCGATCAGAGTTTTGCCTACGCGGTCACTACCTTCACACAAGCCCACCCCGATATTGCCATCACAAGTGCGGCAGGAAACGATGGCTTTGACTATTATGAAGCGCCTTATACGCCCGGACCGGGGGCGACTATCGGGGGGACAAGCTACTCCTCTCTCATGGATTTTGGCGCAGCCGTGGGGGAGTCCAGCAACACGACACTGACAGTTGCTTTACCCCCCAATTACACCTTTCAACCCCTTCTTGAATGGAATGACCCGCTCAACACTTCACCTGACAATTTGGTCCTTTATTTGCTTGACGGGAGTGGAGACGTGCTTGCGCAAGGCACTGGTGGTGCTACTAGCAACGGCAGACCTGGGGAAATTCTGTCATATACGACGGGTTCAGCGAGTGAAACCGGTTATCTGGTAGTGGCTTGTCAGTCCTGTTCCAATCCGATCACCATCAAGCTTGATGGAAACGGTAACGGAGCGGCTATATTTGGGATCTTCACTTATGGCTCCGAAGATGCTGGTCAAAAGGTGGCGAACGGTGTCATGGCAACAGCGGCTGCATGGGTGGCTACGCAGAGCCCCCTGTCGATCAACCGAGAGGCGTACAGCGGCACAGGCCCGTTTCTCTACGGCGACTTTGGCGCGACCAGCACCATCGCCAAACCCAACCTGACGGGTATCGATAACGTCTTAGTCAGCGGTTCAGGTGGGTTCGGGCAGCCGTTACCCGGCGGCGGCTCATTATTCTGCGGAACATCGGCCACTGGACCCAATGTGGGGGCACTGATCGCCGTCTTGATGCAGGCCGATCCCGGGGAAGGGGCAAGCTACTATTATTCAGCGCTCCAGCAAACCGCTAACCAAACCGCCTTTACCTCTTCCCCGACCGGAGCGGGCTGCCTGCCTTCAGATACGGGGTATAGCCAGAATTTAGCAGGCTCCGGTCTTGCCCAGGGGTATGCGGCGCTTGCTTCCTTCTACTTGTTTCCTACGACCACCATCACAAAACCGGTGACGGTCGCAAATGGTCAAACGGGAAGCACAGTTGTCCCGATCAACACCGACATTATTTTTGACGCCAGCGGTCAAGGCGGTTCCAACCCGGTTTCGGATAAGGATTGCAAATGGAACGCAGGCGGGACCAAGCAGACTGGTGCAAGTGTTGGCTACAGTTTTCCCCAGGTTGCAACCTATTCGGTGGTTGCAAACTGTCCTGACAGCCACGGAATCGAAAGTCCTACGCCGCCTAAAATTACAGTCAACACACAGAACATCCCGGCGCCTACGGCTGCGATCTCGAATGTCAGTTCACGCGGCTTTAACCTGACTCTGACGGGCTACGAACCGCTTACGGTCACTGCGACATCCAGTAACGCCTCTGTGCTAGCAGACAGCGGAATCGCGATATCTCCCAGCAGTTGCGGCACCTCAACCTTGAACTGCACCGTTTCCCTGTCGCCTGTAACTCACGCCAACGGCACCGCCACGGTGACGGTTAATACAACGGATCAATGGAATCGGAGCGCCTCCGCTCAACAATCCTTGACTTACACCTACACACCGCCAAGTTCTGGAGGAGGCGGCGGCGCTTTCGGGTGGCTTGGTATTTTCGGGCTGCTGCTACTGACGGGGCTGTCTTCGCGCATCAAGAGGCAGTCCCGATAGCAGGTGGTAGAGTTTGCAAAAATCATCGTGCTATAAAAGGTGGAACCATGAAATCCCGGCTCCGCTTTACGCCCATCGCCTCCACCCTTGCGGTATGCCTACTCTTGATACTTAGTGCAGGGTGCTCCCGTGCTCCTATTTCCGGTCTATTCGTTGAACACAGCACGCCACAGGAAGTGAGTATGCTCCGCCTAGTCGAGTCACCTCGGGGCCACATAGGCGGATCACTTGTTATTTCTTCAATCGCTCAGAATGGATCGAGGAATAAAGACATTGTTGATGACGTTACGGGCACCACCAATGGAACAAACATCAGCTTGCGCATAAATGGTGGAGGTTTGTCTCGGTTTTTCGGTTCTGCAGTAAATTGGGTCGGGACGCTACGCAATAATGCAATTACGCTTGGTTTAGGCAATAACACCATCGTTTTTCACGAGATGTCAGAGAGTTCCTACGGAAAAGTGGACACTGCGGGTTACGCACATTGGGCTTCGAACTCGATTGGAGAATGGTAGCTCAGTGCTGAGTGTAATCTGCGTGTGTTGTAAAAGTCGATGTAGCTGCGTATGG
>JBOIBN010000026.1:0-31143 GCA_050739575.1 Gammaproteobacteria bacterium | reverse complement strand
GTTGGTTATGGACCTATAATCACGAGCGGCCCAACATGGGCATCGGCGGGGTGACGCCCATGCAGAAGTTGGCCATGGCGGCCTAAACCCTACTTCTGGCTGCCGCTAATAATGGGGGGATTACCGAGCCTAACAACGCGAAACTTGCGGGCAGACCGCTACCGCACAGGGTACAATAGTAGAGGTTCAAACAAAGCCGCTGTAATGGCTCAAGTCACCGAGTACACCTCAAAAAACATCAAGGTTCTCAAGGGCTTAGATCCAGTCCGCAAGCGCCCCGGTATGTTTATTGGCGATACGGACGATGGCACCGGTCTCCATCACATGGTTTACGAGGTGGTGGACAATGCGATTGACGAAGCGCTGGCGGGTTATTGCCATGAAGTTACTGTGACCTTGCATGCGGATGGATCAGCCTCGGTTCGTGACGATGGGCGCGGCATCCCCGTAGATGTGCACCTCGAAGAAGGACGCTCGGCCGCCGAGGTGATCATGACCACGCTGCATGCAGGCGGCAAATTCGATGATAACGCCTATAAAGTCTCAGGCGGCCTGCACGGTGTGGGCGTTTCTGTAGTCAATGCGCTCTCTGACACGTTGACGCTTTACATCGCCCGCGATGGGCATCGTTACATGCAGGAATACCGTCTTGGCGTGCCGATGTATCCTCTGCGCGAGATAGGTTCGGCCGAGAACACGGGAACCGAAGTGCGGTTCTTGCCTAGTCCGACGGTGTTCTCGGACATTGAGTTCCGTTTCGACACGCTGGCCCATCGTTTGCGTGAATTGGCTTTTCTCAATTCGGGCGTGCAAATTGTGCTGCGAGATGAGCGCGACGAGCGAGAGGAAACCTTTCTCTACGATGGGGGCATTCGGGCCTTTGTCGCACACTTAAACCGAAACCGTACGGTTCTGCACGCAACGATCTTCTACTTTAACGCCGAGCGCAATCACATTACTGTTGAGTTGGCCATGCAGTGGAACGACGGCTATCAGGAAAACGTTTTCTGTTTTACTAATAACATTCCACAGCGCGACGGGGGGGCTCACCTTGCAGGCCTGCGTGCCGCGTTGACGCGCACGATCAACCAATATGCGGAGCGCGAGGGGCTTGCCAAGCGGGCCAAAATCACGTTGACTGGCGACGATGCACGCGAGGGGCTCACGGCGGTGTTGTCGGTAAAAATGCCGGATCCGAAATTTTCCTCGCAGACCAAGGACAAGCTGGTTTCCTCCGACGTAAAGGCGGCAGTCGAGAGCTTTTCGACCGAGTACCTGTCGGAATTTCTGCTCGAGCATCCGCCCGAGGCTAAAGTAGTCGTGGGCAAGGCGATTGAGGCGGCACAGGCGCGCGAAGCCGCGCGCAAGGCGCGCGAGATGACGCGCCGCAAGGGCGCTATGGACATTGCCGGTCTGCCGGGCAAACTTGCGGATTGTCAGGAGCGCGATCCCGCGCAGTCCGAAATTTTCGTGGTTGAGGGTGATTCCGCCGGCGGCTCGGCCAAGCAAGCTCGAGATCGACGTACGCAAGCCATACTACCGCTCAAGGGCAAGATCCTCAATGTGGAGAAGGCGCGCTTTGATCGCATGCTCTCCTCCGCCGAAATAGGCACGCTGATTACGGCATTAGGTTGCGGAATCGGCACCGAAGATTTTGATCCAGACAAACTGCGCTACCACCGAATAATCATCATGACCGATGCCGACGTGGACGGAGCGCATATTCGCACCCTGCTGTTGACGTTTTTCTATCGTCAGATGCAAAAGCTGATCGAACGCGGGCACGTGTACATTGCGCAGCCGCCGCTTTACAAAATCAAGGCGGGTAAACGCGAGAGCTATCTCAAGGACGAACAGGAACTTGTCCAACACCTGATGAGCGCGGCAATCGAAGGTGCGGAGTTCAGGCCCGCTGAGGGCGCGCCTGCGCTCGAATCCGAGACCCTGGTCGGCCTGACCCGCGAGCATCTTGCCGTCGAGCGGATCATCGCACGCCTCGCGCGCCGACACGAGCATGCGGCGCTGGCTGCGTTGCTTGAGGTGCCACCAATGCAGCCCGCGGTATGGGCCGATCATGTGGCGCTTACCGCTTGGACGGCAGGCTGGCAGGAGGCCGCGTCGCGACTCGGTGGTGACGGCGCACGCTACCGTTTCATGCTCATGCCAGGCGAACCTTCGCCGGCGCTTGTGCTTACGCGCTACAAGAACGGACTGGCCAGCGAAGATCGTTATCCACGAGAATTTTTCCTGAGCCCCGAGTATTTGGCGCTTGCGCGTCACGTCGAGCGCTTGGGCGATCTGGTCGCTGCAGGCGCGGAAATTCGCCGCGGAGAACGCAGTCAGGCGGTGGAGAGCTTTCCGCAGGCCGTGAAGTGGCTGTTGGAGGAGGCTCGGCGCGGAGTGAACATCCAGCGCTACAAGGGTTTGGGCGAAATGAACCCGGATCAGCTTTGGGAGACGACCATGGACCCTGCTACTCGTCGCTTGGTTCAGGTACGTATCGAAGAGGCGGCCGCTGCCGACGATATCTTCAACACGTTGATGGGCGAACAGGTCGCGCCGAGGCGCAAGTTTATCGAGGACAATGCGCTCGCCGTTACCAACTTGGATATCTGATCAAATCGGGAGCAGGAGACCGTATCGCACGGACATAGCGAAAAACATCGCAACGCCGACTTAAGGTACGGCAAGTATCGACACTATTCTCGTCACGGCATGATCTGCGGGAAATCAGGTTCGATCGGAATTGTCCGTCATGGGGAGCGCGAGCTGGTAGCCGACGCTTAATTTCCGCATCTGAGTCTCGATCCAGCGCTTCGCTTCCAAGTTGATTTCTTCTGGAGCGCGCCCGATGGTCGCGATAGGAGGGCCGATCACGACACGCACGGTGCCGGGTTGCTTGACAAAGCCGCGGCGCGGCCAGAAATCGCCGGCATTGTGAGCCACGGGAATGATCGGCACGCCCGCCGCGCGCGCGAGTAGCGCGCCTGAAAGTCCATAACGTCGTGTCTCGCCGGGCGGCATGCGGTGGCCTTCAGGAAAAATCACCATAACGTAGCCATTAGCAAGCAATTTGCGGCCGTGGCCGAGAATGCGTTCGACGGATTTGCGATGTGCCCTACGGTTGATGCCGACGGCGCCGAGGCGCGCGAGGGACCAGCCCATCAGCGGGATCCAGAGCAACTCGCGCTTGAGCACGAAGGCGGGCCGTTGCACGAGCAGAAACGGCGCGAGCGTTTCCCATGTGGATTGGTGTTTCCAGTAGAAGACGAAGGGACCGTCGGGTAGCAGTTCACGCCCTTCGATGTGGTAGTCGAGTCTGAGCAGGTAGTGAGCAAGGCCAAAAAAGAGCCGCGCATACGCATGTCCTACTCCTTCGAGCAACCGGTGTGGGAACGGCAACGAGAGGAAGGCGGGTACCGCGTAGAGCATGATCCCCGCCATGTAACCCAGATTGAAGCCTAGAGATCCGAGTGCCCGGGTCAGGTACCTCGGTTCGCCGGTGAGCAGTGCGTCTACCGCGGCTGAGAGGTCTGCATAGTGTTCGGTTTGACGACCGGCTTTCCGTTCGCTGGCGAGTGCCCACGCGCCTTGGCCGCTGAGCACGAGAATGGCACGCGCTCCGGCCGCACGCGCGGCCACGAGATCCTTCGTGGTATCTCCGATGAAGGGCACGTCGGAAAGTGGGCAGCCAAAGTCGCGGGCAATGGCATCCAGCAAGCCAAGTGCAGGTTTGCGACAGTCGCAACCCGCGAGTGGCGCATGTGGACAGACATAAAAGCCCGCGATCTTGGCGCCGTGTCGGGCTGCCTCACGGCGCAGCTGCTCGTGGATGGCGCGAACGTCGTCCGCGTTGTACAGACCGCGCCCGATGCCGGACTGATTCGTGACAATGAGAATTTCGTAACCGGCTTCGGTCAATCGGCCAAGCGCCTCCAGACTACCGGGAAGAGGCTCCCATTCCATAATCGATTTGACATAATCTTTACGGTCGGCGTTGATTACGCCGTCACGGTCGAGAATCACGAGCCTCATGCCTCGCCCGTACCTTGCAACTCGCCGATATCTGCGATTTCCAGGAACGCCGCGCGCAGGCGTTTCAGAAGCCCGAGCCGGCGAGCGCGTAGCGCCGGGTCCGGATCCATCACCAACACCTCTTCGAAAAAACGGTCTACGGGTTCACGCAGACCGGCGAGTGCTTCGAACGCCCCAGTAAAATCGCGGCGTTTGAGTGCCAATCCAAGCGTCACGCAGGTTGCATCCAGCGCCCCAGAAAGTGCGGCCTCCGCCGGTTCCGGCTGCGCGGCGGTCGTCGCGCGGTCATTTGTCGTTTCGCCCGCCTGCCGCAAGATGTTGGCGATGCGTTTGTTGGCTGCCGCGAGCGCCGCCGCCTCCGGGCGCAGGCGAAATTTGGTGAGCGCCGCGGCCCGTGCCATTACTTCCCCTGGCACCAGAGGCGCGCCGGCAAGTACAGCTCGCGCCACATCGGTGCCCCGCGCCTGTTCCAGAATCAGTGAACGAAGCCGTTCGTGCAGAAAGTCCTTCACGGCCGGTAATGTCTGCACCACATCCAATTTCTCGGTGTACAGGTTGGCGGCTGTTTCGAGTAGCGGCTCGAGGTTCAGCCCGGGCGCGCGTTCGGCGGCGATTCGCAGCAGGCCGAAGGCCGCGCGACGAAGTCCAAATGGATCCTTGGTGCCGGTCGGTTGCAAACCCGCGGCGAAGCCGCCGACGAGCGTATCGAGCCGATCGGCGAGCGCAACCGCTGTTCCGACAGGGCTCGCCGGCAACGCATCGGCCGCTCCGGTAGGGCGGTACTGTTCGGCAATGGCCTGAGCAACCGTATCGCTTTCACCACTTTCTGTCGCGTAATGGCCGCCCATTAGGCCCTGCAATTCGGGAAACTCGAACACGAGTCCAGTGACGAGATCACACTTGGCGAGTGCCCCGGCCCGGGCGGCAGCTTGCGCGTCGGCTCCCGTCGCGGTCGCGACCTCTGCGGCGAGATGCGCGAGGCGCACGGATTTATCCGCCATGCTCCCGAGTTCCGGGCCGAATGCAAGTCCCGCCAAGTCGTCCGTATAATCTGACAGTGCTCGCTCGCGATCCCGCCGGTAATAAAAGGCGGCGTCTTCGAGCCGCGAACGCACCACCCTTTCCAGTCCGTGCCGAACTGCGGCAGGATCGCGGCTTTCCAGATCGGCGACGGCTACAAATTCAACCCGTAAGCCTTTCTCGCCGTCACGCACCGGGATAAAGCGCTGGTGATGAGCGAGGGTCGTGACGAGCACCGCGTCGGGCAGGTTGAGGAATTTTGCGTCGAAGCGTCCGGCAAGCGCCACCGGCCATTCGAGCATACCGGTGATCTCGGCGTAGAGCCCTTCGGGCGCGGCAGGTATCCCGCCAGCTTTGTGCGCCGCTGCCGCGACCTGTCGCCTGATCTCATCTTCGCGGGCGACGGGATCGGCAATGACGTGGGCATATTTCAGGGCCTCCGCGTAGTCGCTCGGCGTGCGCAGTGCTACTGGGCCCGGGTGATGGAGACGGTGCCCGCGGCTTTCACCTCCGGCTGTGAGTCCGAAGGCTTCCACGGGGATCGCTTCATCGCCATAGCGCACCGTAAGCCAACGCACCGGGCGCAAAAAACTCGCATCGCCTGCGTTCCAGCGCATCCGCCTCGGAAGCGGGAGATTCGCGAATAACCTGGGCATAATCGCGATGAGGATCGCCGAGATGGGTTGCCCGTGCACAGCTTGCCGATAGATCAGCCATTCACCCTCGGGCTCGCGCCGTTTCTCGAGCGTCTCGACGTCGATGCCGACAGAGCGCGCGAAGCCGAGTGCCGCTCGCGTCGGGCGCCCTTCTCCATCGAAGGCCGCACGCAGACTCGGACCCCGGCGCTCCGTTTGGCGATCCGGCTCGAAGGGTGGAACCTTGAATGCGAGTACGGTAAGCCGTCGCGGCGTTGAAAAGCTCTCAAGCTCGGTCGCCGCCAAGCCTCGCTCCGAGAGTGCGGCGGCAAGACTGGTGCGCAGCGCTGCGGCTAGAGGTACCTGCGCCGAGGCAGGCAATTCCTCAGTGCCGATTTCGATCAGTAGATCGCAGGCCTGTGGTCGGCTCATGCGGTGGTTTCGCGTGCGGCCCAGGCTGCGGCGACTCCTGTCGCCATGCGCCGCACGCGCAGGATATGGCGTTGACGCTCCGCGACGGAAAGCGCGCGGCGGGCATCAAGCACGTTGAATGCATGCGAGGCTTCGAGTACGCGCTCGTACGCCGGTAACATTTCTCCGGCGTCGATCAGACGCAGTTGTTCGCGCTCGGCGGCTGCGAAACGGGCTGCGAGTTCATCAACGTCGGCTGAATTGAAGTTGTAGGCGGACTGTTCGCGTTCGTTTTCAAGATACAGATCGCCGTACGTAAGGCTTCCGGCGGCATCTTGGTGCCATACAAGATCATATATGCTGTCCACATCCTGTAGATAGAGCGCAATGCGCTCGAGCCCATAGGTGATTTCGCCGGTCACAGGCCGGCACTCGATGCCGCCGATCTGCTGAAAGTAGGTGAACTGGCTAATTTCCATACCGTTCAACCAGACCTCCCAACCGAGCCCCCAGGCGCCGAGGGTCGGCGACGCCCAGTCGTCCTCGACGAAGCGCACCTCATGCACCGCAAGGTCAAGGCCCAAGGCCTCGAGTGAGCGGAGATAGCGTGCCTGCAGATCGGGCGGAGAGGGTTTCATTACCACCTGGAACTGGAAGTACTGTTGGCCGCGGTTGGGATTTTCGCCGTAGCGCCCGTCAGTCGGGCGGCGGCAAGGCTGCACGAAGGCGGCGGTCCAAGGCCGCGGTCCGAGTGCGCGCAGGAAAGTGGCTGGGTGGAAGGTCGCCGCACCCATCGGCATGTCGTAGGGTTCCAGCAGCGCCGCGCCCACACCGGCCCAGTATTGCTTGAGGCGGAGCACCAATTCCTGGAAGCTTTGCGGCATACTTGGGGGGCGAACCCACGTAAGGCTCATAGTATAAGACGTCATATAATTTCGCCAGCCGCCATGCCGATGGCCAGTGGAAGTTCAGGCGTAGCATGGCACGACGGATTCCATCTTTTGCGGCGATGTTTATAGGGGCCAATTTAACCGGAGGAACCCATGACAGTCGACGAAATTCTGAAATGCATTGCCGACGGCGACGCTCCGTTTGTGGATCTGCGCTTCACCGACACGCGCGGCAAAGAGCAACATGTCACCGTTACCGCTTCCACCGTGGATGCCGGTTTTTTCGAAGACGGCAAACCCTTCGATGGTTCTTCGATCGCGGGTTGGAAGCACATCGACGATTCCGACATGGTGCTCATGCCCGATCCCGCGAGCGCCGTTCGCGATCCTTTTGCCGCCCACCCCACGTTGATCCTGCGCTGCGACGTGCTCGAGCCGGCGACGCTCGAAGGCTATGCTCGCGATCCGCGCTCCATCGCCAAGCGCGCTGAAGCTTATATCCGCGCGAGCGGCGTCGCCGATAACGCCTGGTTCGGGCCTGAAAACGAGTTCTTCATTTTCGACGACGTACGCTGGGGCAGTTCCATCAGCGGTTCCTTCTACAAGGTGGATTCGAAAGAGGCAAACTGGAATTCGGCGCGCGTGTATTCCAATGGCAACTTCGGTCATCGCCCTTCCCTCAAAGGCGGCTACTTTCCCGTGCCGCCAGTGGATTCCTTGCAGGATATCCGCTCTGAAATGTGCCGGGTGATGGGCGAAATGGGCGTCGCATCCGAAGTTCATCATCACGAGGTTGCGACCGCCGGACAGTGCGAGATCGGCGTCAACAAGAACACCCTGGTGCGCAAGGCCGACGAGGTGCAGATCTTGAAGTACGCAGTCATGAATGTCGCCCAGCGTTATGGCAAGACCGCGACCTTCATGCCCAAGCCGCTGGTCGGCGACAACGGCAACGGCATGCACGTACATCTGTCGCTCTCTAGAGATGATCGCAACCTGTTCGCCGGCGATGGCTATGGCGGGTTGTCGGAAGCCGCACTTTTTTTTATCGGCGGCATTATCCGTCACGCACGCGCGCTTAACGCTTTTACCAATCCGGCGACCAACAGCTACAAGCGGCTGGTGCCCGGATTCGAGGCACCGGTAAAACTCGCCTATTCCGCACGCAACCGCTCGGCATCAATTCGCGTTCCATACGCGCCGAGCGCGAAGGGCCGGCGTATCGAGATCCGTTTTCCCGATGGTCTCGCCAACCCCTACTTTGCTTTCAGTGCGCTCGTGCTTGCGGGCCTGGACGGAGTCCTCAACCGCCTGCATCCGGGCGAGGCGATGGACAAGGATCTCTACGATCTGCCCCCCGAGGTTTCGAAAGACGTGCCCGAGGTGGCTTATTCACTGGAAGAAGCACTCAGGGCGCTGGAGCAGGACCGGGAGTTCCTGACCGCGACAGGTGTATTCACGGACGATGCGCTTGATGCCTACATACGACTCAAGGAGCAGGACATCCAGCGGGTGCGCATGACCACGCATCCGGTCGAGTTCGATCTCTATTACAGTCTGTAGCCCTAACCCTTAGCAGGATTATCGTCCCCCCGGCGGCGTGCGAGTCGGGTATTATCCGGGATGGAACTCGGAGATTGATCGTGGAAGCAAGGGATCGCGGTTACCGCGGTCGCGAAGATTACAGGCATGGGCAAATCCCCCGCGCGGGCATCCTGCTTGTCAATCTCGGGACGCCAGCGGCGCCGAACGCGCGCGCCGTCAGGCGATTTCTCGCCGAGTTTCTGAACGACCCGCGCGTCATCGAGTTGCCCGCGCCGCTGCGCCGGGCGTTGGTGCACGGCGTCGTCTTGCGGGTTCGTCCCCGCGCGAGCGCCCGAGCGTATCGTGAGATCTGGTGTGCGGACGGTTCACCGCTGCTGGTGTACAGCAGAGCGTTGGAGCAACGTTTGCGCGATGCCACGGCGAAATGCCTGCTGGGGCCGGTATCGGTGGCGCTCGCGATGCGTTACGGCGCGCCAACCGTGGAACGCACCCTACGTGAACTGGTAACTGACGGCGTCGAACGGCTGCTCGTGTTGCCGCTTTATCCGCAGTACTCGGGCGCCACGACTGGGTCCGCCTTCGATGCCGTTGCGTCTGCGCTTGCGGGCCTGCGCTGGGTACCGGCATTCCGGTTCGTAAATCACTACCACGATGATCCCGGTTACATTGCGGCCGTTGCCGCTTCCGTTCGGGAAAGCTGGAGCCACGGTGGCCGCACCGAGCGCCTGTTGTTTTCTTTCCATGGCATGCCGCGTGCAACGCTCACCGCAGGCGATCCGTACCATTGCCAGTGCCACGCCAGTGCACGCTTGGTGGCGCAGTCTTTGCAGTTAGAGGATGAGGAGTGGACCGTTGCCTTCCAATCGCGTTTCGGGCGTACCCAATGGTTGGGTCCGGCAAGTGACGAGACGCTCAGCGGATGGGCGCGGAGTAGCGTGAAGACCGTGACCGTAGTCTGTCCGGGTTTTGCGGTGGATTGTCTGGAAACGCTGGAAGAGGTCAATCTGCGCTATCGGAAGGCTTTTCTCGCCGCCGGCGGCGAACGCTTTGATTATGTGCCGGCGCTCAACGACAGTCCAGCTCACGTGCGGGCGCTGAGCGAACTCATCGTGCGCGAAATGACGCACTGGCCGGAAGCGGGTGCGGATTATGCACCGAGCATATATGCAGAGGAAGCAGCCGCTCAAGCGCGCCAGGCACGAAAACTCGGTGCGCCGCGTTGACGTCCTACGGCTTGGCGGCAGGCGCTCCCGCGAGCGCCAGCCGATCCCACAGATTGCGGGCAAAGTCTGTACCGATTGAGATTTCTTCCGCGAATCGTCGGCTGGCTGCGGCCAGCTCGCGCGCGCGAGTGCCGGCGTCAAAAGGATAGCGGGGATCTTTAGCGTAACGTCGCATCCAAGTGCTTGCGAGCGCGTCATTTACTTCGCGTTCATTTACATCCGGCTCAAAATGATGCGCCAGTTCCCCCAGCCGTGCCGCCGGTTCTGCGAGGAAATCGGCAAATTCCCAAGCCAACATTCGCGCCCCGGGTTGGATGCTCGCGCGGGCGAAGGCGAGCTGTGCCGCGGTCCAGTTGAGCGCGGCGAGTTCTGCATCCGAAAGTTCGGCCAGGAGCGGAGCTGCCGCTCCAAGTTCGCGTTCGAGGTCGTAAATCCACTGGCTGGCCAACTGCCGGATTCCTTCCCGCAGGCTTTCCTCGCGCAGCATGATTGCAAGGTACTCCGGGAGCGGAATCCACAAACACAGGAACGCAGGCGGCCTTGCGCCGTTAAGCAGTGTGACCGCGAGATTAGCGGTGAAGCTGGTGTGCTTGACGATTACGCTGGTGACATCCGCCGGCGCTTTTGCATACGCCGACTGGGTCAGGGTGAGCATGCGATCGAATTCATCCGCGGTAAGACGTGCGTGGGGGGTGCCGCCCAGACGTGCTTCCATCGCGAGGGCCTGTAGCGCAAGCGGTTCGCGCAGCACCCGGACGCCGGGCAACTCGCCGAGCAGGCGGGTAATCAGGGTCGACCCGCAGTGTCCACAGTGCAGAATAACGCCTTGAGGGCCGGCATTTCGATATCCGGATTCGAGCAGCGCAGCGAGCGGCAACCAGGCGCCGGGCTCGTCGCCCGCGAGTGCGCGCTCATCCAGAAAGGCTGCCTGACGAATGCGGTCCTTACCGAGCCGCAATAGCAATACACGGCGATTCACAGTGTCGAGGCGGTGCAGAAATACATCCGGATCGGTCGTGAATCCGTGTAGCCACTCCGCCATGTCTGCGTTGCGCGATGAAGAAGCTGCCATCGTCAGTCCGTATCGAATTCCGCCCACCACGGCACAGGCGGCGGGGTGGGCGTAGGCGGAACCGGAGCGTCTCCAGCGCCGGGCAGCACCCGGTAAACCTCAATCCCGCCTTTGCTGGTAAGCGTCATTATCCGCTCGAAATACGGCGCGGCAGGAGGCGGGTTCAGGGTAAACGACCCGCGCGCGCCGTACTTGGCCAGATTCTCGTGTGGAACGAGCAGGTAATCACCGGCTACAAGTTGCCCCGAGTGCACGGCGGTATAGGTGGCCCGTGCATCGCGCAGCCACGGCATCGGCGCGCCAAGCTGGTAGAGCACCAGCGAACGCGGCCATCCGTACATGACTAGGTTTCCCGGCGCGGTTGCAACTTCACCGCGCAAGCGCGCATAACTCGCATCGTCGTCTATCTTCGGGCCTTCGAAGGGCAGCCACGCGCCGACAGCGACGACAAAGACGAGCAGCACGAGCAGCGACCAGCCTGCCACGCCACGCCGCAGCCACATCGGGCGGCGGCGGGCTGCGGCTTCGAGTGCGAGTAGGGCCAGAGCGACGAAAGCCGGGGCCGCCGGCAAGATGTATTTGCTTTGCTTCGAGGCGGAGGCCGAGAAGAACAAGAGCGTCGTGATCGCCCAGGCCAGGAGCAGGCGCGGCTCGGCCGAGCGCAATCTGCGCGCGGCGAGCACGAGGCCGAACGGCATCGCAAAAATCCACGGAAAGTAGTCGCCCCAGATACTCTGGCCGTACAGCCACCACGGATTGTCGTGTCCACCTGCGCCGGCAACATAGCGTGTAAGGTTGTCGTAGACGAGCGCGCCATGAACGAAGCTCCAGCCGACGACGAAGCCGCAGGCGACGTACCAGGCCGCGAGGGGCGCGATTGCGAGCAAGATTCCGCGTCCCGGCGCGAGCGCCACGATCGCCTTCGGCAGTTCGCGCCAGTGCGCCGCCCCTACAAGCGCGGCGAGTAAGAGATCGGCCGCGATGGCTAGCCCGGGAACGATGAGCCCGACGGGTCCCTTGGCAAACACGGCAAGTGCCGCTCCCGACCAGAGCAGCCAGGGGAATCCGCTGCGTTCGCGCCTGTGAAGGTAACCGAGAATCGTGAGCGCGACGCCTGCGGCAAGCCAGCCATCGACTTGGGCAATGAAAAAGTTGTAGAGCACCGCCGGAGTTGCAAGTGCCGCGACGGGCAACAGCCAACGCGGCAGCGTCGGGAGCAAGCGGCGCGCGAGTCCGTAGACGGCCGCGAGCCACACCCACAGTGCGAGCAGGTTGGGGAGACGGATTGCCGGCAGCAGAGGCAAGCCGGCCTTGGCGGCGAGCATCGCAAGCCAGTAATAAAACGGCGGATATTCGATGTAAGGAAGGCCGTTTTTCTCGGGCACCAGCCACTGGTGATGCGCAAGCATCTGTTGGACGGCGACGGCGAAACGCGTCTCCATCGAAGGGATCGGACCGTGATTGCCGAGCCCGAGCGCAAAGGCGAGCGTAACCAGCGCCATCGCGCCGGCAAGCAGGAGCCAATCCGGATGACGCTGGGTTTCGGCCTGCATAATCGGGGCTGTTTCGAACCGCGCGATTGTCGCACAGGTAAGCAGGAGTCCGAATCACGTTATCGGGATTAAGCGTAGGTTTATACTTTGCACGTGCCACTTGGCGAGCGCCGCTATGGGGGCCGCGCCGCGGCTTGAAATCCAGGATCAGTCAGGCCGGCGCCGAGTAAAGGTCATCGGCGATTGGCGACTGCACGAACTGCTGGGCGCGCGTAGCGAGGCGCTGCGGCGTCTGGAAAGCTTTCAGGCTCGCCAGAATGATGTATGGGACTTTACCGGCCTTACCAGTCTGGACAGTGCCGGTGCGCTGCTATTCTGGCGCTGCTGGAAGGGCAAAAAGCCCGATGCAATTGAAGGGCTCGGCGAACACGAGCACTGGATCGGGCGTTTCGCCGATATTCGGCTCCGGCGTCCGGCCTTGCCGGGTTCCTTTGCCGGGGCGTCCCGGTTTTTGCCCGGTTTCGGCGCATACCTCGCGAGTTTCGCAAGCCAATGCTTCGGCGTCGTGCTGACCGGAGGGCAGTTCTTCGTAGATGTTGGACGTTGTGTCGCAAATTGGCGGCTGTTTCCGCTGCGCGAACTTTCCGCAACGGTATTTCGCGCGGGCGCTCAGTCGCTGTTTCTGGACGCGTTCCTTGGTCTGATAATCGGCTTTGTACTGACTTGGCAGATTGGCGGCCAGATCGTCCAGTTCGGGCTCAACCAGCAAGTCATCGGCGCCATCGGCCTAGCCTTCAGCCGCGAACTGGGTCCTTTCATCGCGGCGCTGGTGCTGGTCGGGCGGATCGGCAGCGCCACGACTGCCGGGATCGGCGCGATGCACATTACCGAGGAAATCGACGCTTTACGCGCCTTCGGCGTATCACCTTCACTGCGCGTAGTCATGCCGCGGATACTCGGCATGACGATCGCCATGCCACTGCTCGTGGTATGGACGGATTTCTGGGGCGTGCTCGGCGGGATGTACATATCCGCGGAAAAACTGGGCGTAACCTGGCAGATGTGGGTTCGCCATTTGCCCGACGCGGTGCCGATCGAAAATTATTTCATCGGACTGGGCAAGGGCGCGCTCTTCGGCTTTATTGTCGGCATAGCAAGCGCCTATTACGGAATGACGGCGCCGCCCGACACCCAAGGCCTCACGCGCCATATAACCCGTTCGGTGGTAGTCGGGCTCGCCATGGTGCTGGTTATCGAAAGCGGCTTCGGCATCCTTTTCAGCGGGGTCGGACTGTGAGTGAAAAGGAGGCCGTCGTCGAAGTACGCGATTTGCAGACGCGGATCGGCGGCACAACGATCCATGAGGATATCGATCTCACCGCCTATCGCGGTGAAGTGCTCGCCATTATCGGTACCAGCGGCGGCGGCAAGACCACGTTGCTGCGCGAGATTATTGGCTTGCGCAGGCCCACGGCGGGCACGGTCGAAATCTTCGGAACCAACATACACCAGCTCGATTGGCGCGAAGCGCAGGCGCTCAGAAAGCGCTGGGGCATGATGTTTCAGGAAGGCGCGCTGTTCAGCGCCCTCAACGTGTTCGACAACGTAGCGTTTCCGCTGCGCGAATTGCGCACGATGGGCGAACCGCTGGATGAGGACCTGGTGCACGAACTCGTCATGCTCAAGTTGCAGATGGCGGGTCTCGCCGTCGAGGACGCCAACAAGCGCCCGGCGCAGCTCTCCGGCGGCATGGTAAAAAGGGTTGCGCTTGCGCGTGCGCTGGTCGTCGAGGCGGAGTTGCTGTTTCTCGACGAGCCCGACTCCGGACTCGATCCGGAAACGGCTCGCGATCTCGACCGGGTACTCGGCGATTTGCACGAAGAGTTGAACCTGACCGTCGTGATGGTGAGCCACGATCTCGATTCGGTCGCCGAACTTGCCGATCGGATCGCGATACTCGTCGAAAAGCGTATCCTGTTCGAAGGAACGCTTGCGGAACTGGGAGATTCCAAAGCGCTCGAGCACGATGCCGTCAAACGTCTTCTCGAAGGGCCGCGCGGAGCGGCCGTTCGTACGCGTATGCACAATTAGATCGGAGGTTTCGATGGAAGACCGCTCACATGCATTGATCGCGATCGGCTTTCTCGTCGTATTCGGCCTCGGTGCCGTTGCGGTCGTCTGGTGGATGCTTGCCCCGGGTGCCGTGCGGGTGCCGTATGTCCTGGAGTCGAAAAGCAGTGTGGCGGGCTTGGGTCCGGGCTCGACGGTGCAATTCAACGGCGTAGATGTCGGCGTGGTAAAGAACATACACATAGACCGTGCGACGCATCGTTCGATACAAGTTTTGATCATGGTCGACAAGAAATTCCCCTTGCCGCAGGGGACGAAGGCCACCGTCGGTTCTAGCAGCTTGGTGGGCCCCACCGTGGTTGATCTCCAACTCGGGAGCAGCTCTCGGATCATCCAGACCTCTGCGGAGCATCCGGCTCATCTGCCGGTAGAGGCCGGGGGACTCTCCGCGATGATGGATCAGGCGAAGAAGATCATAGGAGACGTACAGCAAACGTTGAAATCTGCGCGGGACGTGCTGTCGCCCCAAAATCGGCGGCAAATTAGCGACACCTTGAGTAATCTGCGCAAAGCGAGCGCCCATCTGGTGCAACTGGAGAAGACGATAGAACCGGGTGCAAAAGAGTTGCCGGGACTGATTGCACAGACGCGGGCAACGATCGCGAGCGCCAAAGATCTGGCGGCGAACGCCAACACGCTCGTCGCCAAGGCACAGCAGCCGATGGACTCGATCGGTCAGGCGGCAAGCTCCACGGCAGCGTTTACGACGCAGCTCAATCAGCAGACTGCGCCGCAGCTCAATGCATTGCTCGTCAGTTTGAGCACTCTCGTGACCCGGCTCAATGCGCTGAGCGCCGAATTGCAGCAAACGCCGCAGAGCCTCATTCTGGGCCCGGCGAAGCCGAAACCTGGGCCGGGAGAAACCCCGCCGCCTGCCCAGAAGAACGGGGGATAGGAAACGTTTCAGAAACCACTGCCACCGGCGCGAATGGAAGGCGGTGAACCAGCGCGTGTATCGGTCGCCGCCTGATCTGCGTCCCGGCCGGATTTTGCTGGCCCTGCTAGCAACGGTTTTCGCCTGTGCGATGGCGCAGGCTGCATTCGCCGATTGTGGTTTGTCGGGGCTGCGTTCGCTCCACTCCTTGGGCGATGAGGCGTCGAGCACGGTGCGCGTGCAGGGCATCGTCACTGCCGTGTTTCCCGGTCTCCATGGGTTTTTCCTCGAAGCGCCCCGCTCAGACTGGGACGGGGATCCGGCGACGTCCGAAGCGATTTTTATCTATACAAGCCATCATCCGTTCGGATTCAAGGCTGGTGACGAGGTTGCGCTTGCCGGAACCTATAGCCTGTTTCACGGCATGCCTGAAATTGAACATTCGCGATTACTCGCGCGTTGCGGCGTTGCGCCGCTGCCGCCTGCAGTAGCTGTACGCTTGCCGCTCACGCGTCCGGGCGGCTGGCCGGCACTGCTCGGAATGCGTGTCGGGTTTACCCAGCCGCTCGTAGTGAGCAATCTGGAGTATTTCTGGCGCTACGGCGAAGCCGTAATTACGGCGAACGCGCGACCGCTTGCGCCGACGCAAATCAGCGTACCCGGTCCGCAGGCGATCGCGCTCGTGCAGCGCAACCAAGCGCGTTCCATCTGGCTTGACGATGGGAGTACCCAGCCTCATCCCTGGGTGCTCGAACTCGCCGGGGTGCATTTCGATGCCGCTCACCCATTGCGGGCTGGACAAGTCTTCAGCGTCCTAACAGGAGTCGCTTTTCACGCTTTTGGGCACGACCTCGTTGAGCCGACTGCCTTTGCTCTCGACCGGACCGCGAATCCCCGGCGCGGGCCCAAGGATCTTGGATTACCCGCGGGGTTGCGGATCGTGAGCTTCAACGTCGAGAATTATTTCAATCGAGCCTTGTCGGGCCCGGTCTTTCCCACCGAGCGCGGAGCGCGTACACCGCAGGATTTTGCCTGCCAGAGCGCCAAGCTTGTGGCGCTGCTTGCGGCGCTGCATCCGGCGTTGATGGGTTTGCAGGAAATTGAGAACAACGGCTATGGCGCACACGGTGCGCTTGCGACCTTGGTCGATGCCCTCAACCATGCCGCACCGAACGCTTCCTATCGCTATGTCATGCCGGACGTCCCGCGGCTTGGCGACGATCTCATTGCCCCGGCAATCGTTTACGATGCCCGGCGTCTCGTACCCGTGGGCGCGCCGGCGGTGCGCTATGGCCCCGCAACGGGAGCGGCGGCCGTCGGACTTGCACGTCCGGCGCTGGCCGCGAGTTTTCGGGAACGGGCAAACGGACGCAACTTTACCGTCGCGGTGGTGCACCTGCGCTCCAAGCTGAGCACCTGCGGCAAGCGGCTCGACAATTTCGCCGGCGCAGGACATTGCGCCAGTGCGCGCGCGGCGGCGAGCGCCGATATGTCGCAATGGCTTGCGAACAATCCCACCGATGCGCCGACGCAAGCCCGTTTCCTGATCGGCGATTTCAATGCCTATCCGCAGGAGGCCGCGATCCGGACGCTCACGGGTGCGGGTTGGCAGGATGAACTCGCGCGATTCCTGAGCGATCCGGCCGCACGCTATACCGAGTCCTTTCACGTCTGGGCGGGCACGCTCGACTACGTCTTTGCCGACCCCGACGCGGCCAAGCTAGTTAGCGGCGCTTCGGTATGGCATGTGGACGCCGACGAGGCGCGCGAGTTCGACTACGCGCACCGCCCTCTCTGCCACGGCCCGGGCGCGCCCTATCGGGCATCCGATCACGATCCGGTTATCGTGGTGCTGAAACCTTGACTGACGGTTGAAAAACATAGCGTTCATATCAGCTTTCCAGCTGTCCGTCAGTCGGTCCACAGATGAACGAGATTATGTTGAGGGCAGCGCAGGCTATCGAGTGTGGGTGCACCCAGAACTCCGTAAGTGCGAGGAACAGGGCAGAGTCCCGATGAGACACCTACGATTCTACGCGTGCCGGTTGCGGCTGGAGCGGACGTGGACGAAATAGCAGCGCTCACGGCACGCGGCCGCGAGCGACTTGTCCGCCTCGGCCTGTCGGATCTGGAGCTTGGATCAGCCGGCGCACTGGCGCGGGCTTTGGGTTACAGCGATTATCTCCACGGAGTTCTGACGCGAACTGATCGCGAGACAGCCGCCGCCGTGCTGCAAGAGGCAAAGCAGCCTATCAAGCGCAGCGATATCGCGCGCGTGCTTGACGTTGCCCCGACATTGGCCATCGGCACCCAACAGGTACTCGTGCTTATCGCGCTACGCGAATTAACGGGCCTGATGACAGTGCGTGCGAGCCTCCTTGCCGCGAGTGTACTCGCCGAAGCTGTGCTCGTTCGGGCATTGGCGGAAGAATCCGAATCTCTCGGGGGGTTCGTCGTTTTCGCATTGGGCAAGCTCGGCGGGCGCGAACTTAATTTCTACTCCGATCTGGATCTGGTGCTCGGTCGCGTCGCGACGGACGACGAGCACGGAGAACAGGAATGGGATCGGCGGGCGCGCCGCTTTCTCGCCCGCCTCGAAGGTGGATTTCGCATCGATTTACGCTTGCGCCCGTTCGGGCAGTCGGGACCTTTGGCGATGAGTCTCTCCGCCATGGAAGCCTATTTTCAGAACCACGGCCGCGAATGGGAACGCTACGCCTGGGTCAAGGCACGGCCGGTTGCGGGTGCGCGCGGCGCGGGACGCGAATTTCTCCGACGGCTGCGCCCGTTTGTTTATCGCCGCTACCTCGATTACCACGCGATCGATGCGCTGCGCGAGATGAAGCGCCAGATCGCCGAGGCGGCGGGCGCAAGCGCGCAGGACATCAAACGCGGGCCGGGAGGCATCCGCGAAATCGAATTCGTGATCCAGGCCTTTCAGTTGGTACGCGGCGGGCGGACAAGCGCATTAGCCGGACCGAGCCTGGCTGCCGCACTGGCCGCAGTGGTGCGGCTGGAGCTTCTGTCGCGCTCCGAAGGCGAGACTCTCGCGGCGGCCTATTACTTTTTGCGCCGGGTGGAAAATCGGCTGCAGGTGGAAAACCTGAGCCCGTCACATCATCTGCCCGAGGATGGCGAGCGATGCGCGCGGCTCGCCGCCAGTCTCGGGTATCAGGATTGGTCCGGATTTGTCGGCGAGCTTAGCGGGCACCAGACCCGCGTGCAGCAAATCTTCGAGGGCATTTTCGGCGCGCCCGTCACCGGTAGCGCCCGCGGACCGCTCGTCCGCTTGTGGAGCACTGCGCGGGAACCGGCGGCATGCGAGCTAGCCGCCGAAGCCGGGTTTCGAAATCCTGAAGCGGTCACGGAGGCGCTTGCGTTCTTCAAGGCTTCGCGCGCCGTACGCCTGATGAGCGCCCGCGGGCGCCTGGCTCTTGACCGCGTGATGCCGGAACTATTGCGCGAGGCGGCAATGTTTCCCGATTCCGAGCAGGTGTTGGTACGCTTGCTCCGTCTCCTCGGCGCGTTCGTGCGCCGCAGTGCTTATCTTGCGCTGCTCGTGGAGCGGCCGGCGGCGCGCCGCCGGTTGATCGAGGTCGTAGGCGCAAGCGACTGGATCGCACGGCGCCTCGCCGCCACTCCCGCCGCACTGGACGAATTGCTCGATGCGCGCCTGACCGCAGCAGTCGGTCGGCAGCGGCTTGTCCGCGAAATGGCTGCAATCGCCAGGTTCGACGATGCGGATCTCGCTTCCGAACGTTTGCGTGAGATCAATGAGACGCAACGGCTGAAGCTCGCCGTTGCGCTGCTTGACGCGAGCCTTGCGCCTGAAGAGATCGAACTTTCCCTGTCGTTGCTCGCGGAACTCTCGTTCCGCGCGAGTCTCGGTTTCGCCGCCCGAAGCATGCGCAAGCGTCACGGCGCCCTCTCCTTCGAACTGCTCGCTCTGGGCTACGGCAAGCTCGGCAGCTGTGAACTCGGTTTCGGCTCCGATCTCGATCTGGTTTTCGTGTACCGGATGAAGGCGGCGGCCGCCGCAGACGGGCTTGCCGCCGAAACCTATCTTGCCCGGCTCGCGCAACGCACGATTACACTGCTTTCGCAGCCTACGGCTGCGGGCAGTCTGTACAGCGTGGATACACGCCTAAGGCCGGAAGGCACGGCCGGGCTGCTGCTTTCAAGCTACGCTGCCTGGTGCCGTTATCAGCGTGAGGCGGCCCGGCCGTGGGAGCGGCAGGCGTTGCTGCGGGCGCGTCCCGTGGCCGGTTCACCGGCACTTGCGAGAAGTTTCCACGGCGAGCGTTCGCGCCAATTGACCCAGCCGGTGGAAGCGCAGGATCTCGCGAGCGAAATCGTATCCATGCGCGCCCGCGTGGCTGCGCTCGGCCCGCGCCGGGGCGAAAGCGGTGCGGCGTTGCTCGATGGTGAATTTCTTGCCGCCTACTGGTTGCTTGCCGGTGCTGCGCGCTGTCCGAGCGCGCTGCGTTCCACCCGGCTCGCAGTCCAGCTTGCGGAATTGTCCCGGTGTGCAGGGATGCCACAAGCCGGGACGCTTGCAACTGCTCTAGGCGAGCTTCGGGCGGCTCTCAGCCAGCGGGTTCTCGGGCTTGCCGGCGGCGACGAGATCGAAGCTCGGGCTCGCGAGCGGATCGCAGAACTGTGGCGGGCCGAGTTCGGCGATACGTCAGTATAATTATCGTTCGGTTAAACGTCAGCATGTCGATGTACCCAGGCCCCAACCCCAAGCGCACCCATACACCGAACGATACCCGCAGCATCGGCGTGGCTACGGACGAGTTGCCGGTACACTGCCCACTGCCCTCGATGAGCCTGTGGAATTCACACCCGCAGGTTTACATTCCTCTGAAAAAAGCGGGCGATGAGGCCATCTGCCCCTACTGCAGCACTCGGTTCCGGCTGGATCCGGGCGAGGGCGTCACGGGAAATCCCGCAGCGTGATTATCGTTACGGGCGGGGCGGGTTTCATCGGATCCAACCTCGTTCATGCGCTGAATACCCGCGGCATCTCCGACATCTTGGTCGTGGACGACCTGGCAGACGGGCACAAGTTCGCGAACATTGGCAACGCCGCGATCCATGACTACGAAGATTACGAACGTTTCCTTACCGCCGTTGAATCGGGCGGAATTGCGGGCCGCATCGAGGCGGTTTTTCATCAGGGTGCCTGCTCCGACACGACCGAGTGGAACGGACGTTACATGATGGACATCAATTACCGCTATTCGCGGATATTGTTCGAGTTCGCCGCCGCACGCGGTATCCCCTTTTACTACGCATCCTCCGCCGCGGTTTACGGCGCGGGCACGAGCTTTGCTGAAGATCCCGCAAACGAGGCGCCGATTAATCTGTACGGCTACTCCAAAACACTCTTCGATCGCTATGTGCGCCGTCGCCAGCCGGAGGTGCGTTCACCGGTCGCAGGGTTCCGCTATTTCAACGTGTACGGGCCACGCGAGACGCACAAGGGGCGGATGGCGAGCGTTGCCTGGCACTTCCACCGCCAGCTCGTCGAGAGCGGCCGCTGCCGCTTGTTTGCCGGCAGCGGCGGTTATGGGGACGGCGAGCAGCGTCGCGACTTCGTTTACGTGGACGACGTCGTTGCGGTAAACATGTGGTTTCTTGAGTGCATTGGACGATCCGGTGTGTACAACGTGGGCACCGGGCGCAGTCAAAGCTTCAACGACGTCGCGCATGTGGCCATTGCCCATCACGGCCGCGGCGATATCGAATACATTCCGTTTCCCGACGATCTTCGCGGTCGTTATCAGAGCTTCACCGAGGCCGATCTCGGTCGGCTGCGCGCAACCGGTTGTGACGTTGCTTTTCGACCCGTGGAAATGGGCGTCGCCGAGTATCTTGCCCGGCTCGGAGACTGATGAGCCCCAAGCGGATTCTAATCGCCGGCCCGAACTGGATCGGCGATCTGGTGATGGCCGACACGCTGCTGAAGCTGCTCAGGCAGGCGGAGCCCGAAACAAGCATCGATCTTCTCGCGCCAGCCTGGGTGTTGCCTCTTGCCGAACGGATGGCGGAGGTCACCACCGCGATCGAAATACCCGGCGGTCACGGTGAACTGGCCTTCGGCGCACGCCGGCGCCTCGCTCGCGAACTGCGCAAGAACGGTTACACCCAAGCCTATGTGTTACCGCGTTCGGCCAAGGCGGCGCTCCTGCCCTGGCTTGCGCGTATTCCCGTGCGCACTGGCTATCGTGGCGAGGCGCGTTACGGGCTCCTGAACGACATGCGCCGCGTGAACCCGTCACACCACGCCGTCGCTGAACGTTATGCGGCGCTTGCGTTTACACCCGGAGCGGAATTACCTGCCTCGTTGCCGCGCCCCGAACTGCTGAGCGACGTCGCAGCGAGGACGGCAACCCTCACGCGTCTCGGTTTGCGCGCTGAGGCCGGTGCGGTCGCGCTCGCACCCGGCGCGGAATACGGTCCGGCCAAGCGCTGGCCGATCGCGTATTTCACGGAGTTAGCGGCACGTCTGATCGCCGAAGGTCAGCCCGTGTGGGTGCTCGGGAGTGTACGCGAGCGCCCGCTCGGCGAGGCCATCCGTGCCCGCGTCTCCGACGTGCGCAACCTGGCCGGGGAGACGAGCCTGATTGAGGCGGTGGATGTCCTTGCCGCGGCCACGGCGGCTGTGGTCAACGATTCCGGGCTCATGCACGTCGCAGCCGCCGTCGGTACCCCGCTGGTGGCCATTTATGGCTCTTCGAGCCCGTGCTATACGCCGCCTGCGAGCGAGCGAGCGGAAGTCATCTACTTGGCCCTGCCGTGCAGCCCCTGTTTTGCGCGCGAGTGCCCGTTGGGACACCTCAATTGCCTGCGCGCGATCGGCGTAGGCGGGGTATACGCCGCCGTTAACAGGCAAATCGGGGCACCGGCTCGCTCTGCGGTTTGAGGGGATTAAAAAAAGGCCCGACGTCTTTGCAGACGCCGGGCCAGTCCTTTTCCGGCTTGGGGTTGCCGGGTTTCCGCTCAGGGAGGGGGAGAGCGGAAATGAACGCTGCGTGGAGGCAGCGTTCGGGGAATAGGATACCGCAGTTCCGGAAAAGTTCCCAGTAGTTTCCGGAGGCGGTTCAGAAGCCCGTCAGCGCTGCCAGAGAACCCTGGAGCACTCCAGCGGCCACAGGACCCCAGGGTGATTCGGCCGTACCCGCAGGGTGTACTCTTCCAGCGGCCGCCCCGCCGCGAGACGCGCCTCGTAACGATAGCCTGAAGCGCTGCCGACCAGAAGCTCACGGCGTGTGAGGGTGATCCGCTCCGGAACTTCGCCGCGCACCGCAGATTCGGCGTAGAGCTCGACCGCGAGGTCCTGCGGGTCCAGATCGTCGAGATAGGCGTGAACTTCCACCGTGATTTCACCGTCGGTCGTGCCGAAACGCGGCGTCTCGATTCTCAGCTTCGGCCAGTGGCTTTCCAAATGGGCGAGCCACTCGTTCGCACTGCGGGCACCGGCGGCGCCGTCGGCGGCACGGCGCACAAAACGTTCGGACATGGGCTGGTAGTAACGCTCGATATATTCCCGCAGCATCCGGTTGGAGGAGTATTGCGGGGTAAGTTTGGTCATGCTGGCACGGATGCGCGCGACCCAGCGCCGCGGGATGCCTTGGCCGTCGCGTTCGTAGAATTCGGGGATTACCTGCTTTTCCAGAATCTCGTAAAGCGCCTCGGCCTCGCGGCGGTCGCTCGCCGCGAAGTCGGCATGCTCCCTGCCGTCGCCCAGCGCCCAGCCGAGGTCCTCGGCATAAGCCTCGGCCCACCAGCCGTCGAGTTCCGAGAGATTAAGTCCGCCGTTGACGAGCACCTTCATGCCGCTGGTGCCGCTTGCCTCCCACGGGCGGCGTGGCGTGTTGAGCCAGACATCCACGCCTTGAACCAATTGCATGGCGATCGCCATGTCGTAGTCCTCCACGAACACCACCTGCCCGCGGACTTCGGGCCGGCGCAGAAAATTCATCCACGCGCGAATCATCTGCCGGCCGGCATCGTCGTGCGGATGTGCCTTGCCGGCAATGATGATCTGGATCGGTCGATCGTGACGGCTGATCAGGTGGATAAGCCGCTCGGGATCCTGGAGCAACAGCAGAGGGCGTTTGTAAGCAGTGAAGCGACGCGCAAACCCGATCGTGAGTGCATCCGGGTCCAGGAAACGGCGTGAACGATCCGCTTGTCCGCTGGCCTCCCCGCGTTGGCGCCGGCTCTGGGCTATTCGCAAGGACAAATTTTTCACCAGCCGCAGCCGGTTCTCGGCGCGCAGCCGCCATATGGATTCATCGCTGAGTGTGACGATATGATCACTTGTCCCCGCCATGTCGCCGCGCCAACGGTCCTCGCCGCAGGTCTGTGCCCACAGGCGATCGGCCTCGATCGAATCCCAAGTGGGGGTATGCACGCCGTTGGTGACTGCCTCTACGGGTACATCGGCGGTCGGGATGTGTTCAAAAAGCGGGGCGAACAGATGTCGGCTTACGCGCGCATGAAGCCGGCTCACGCCATTTACGCCTCCGCTCGTGCGCAGCGCGAGCCAAGCCATGTTGAAGGTGCCCTCTTGATCGTTCTTGGACTCTTGGCCGAGTGCGAGGACCCGCTCGAGCGAGACGCCGAAACCCCGTGCATAGGGCGCGAGATACTCGGCCATGAGGGTGCGGGGAAATCGGTCGAATGCGGCGTCAACCGGTGTGTGCGTCGTGAACAAGGTTCCCGCGCGCACGGCTGTGAGCGCGGTTTCGAAGTCCGTGCCGTGACGCGAGGCAAAGGCCGCCGCGTGAGCGAGTGCGGCGAAGGCCGCATGGCCTTCGTTGAGATGACAGAGGGTAATGCGTGCGCCGAGCCCGAGCGCCTCCAGCAGTTGCCAACCGCCGATTCCGAGAATAATTTCCTGGGTGAGGCGATTCTCGCGCGCACCGCCGTAAAGCTCGTCGGTAATGCCGCGATCACGCGGACTGTTGGTCGGATCGTTGCTGTCGAGCAGATATAGCTTGACCCGCCCTACACGAGCCTGCCACGCCCTCAGTGCAAGCATGCGCCCGGGCAGCGGCAGGCGCAGGCGTACCCACTCGCCGGCCGTGTCGCGTAGCGGCGCGATCGGGAGCGTTGCCGGGTCGTTATAAGGGAAATACTCGAGTTGCCCACCTTCGGCGGAAATGCCTTGGCGGAAATAGCCTCTCTGATAGAGCAGTCCCACGCCGACCATGGGCACGCCCAGATCGCTTGCGGTCTTGAGCATGTCGCCGGCCAGTACGCCGAGACCGCCCGAATAGACCGGTAACGCCTCGCTGATGCCGAATTCCATGCTGAAATACGCAGCGAGCGAAAACGGTTCCCAGTCCGCATCCTGATACCAGGCGCTGCGTGCGATTTGCCGCCGGCGCGCCGCTTGGCAGGCGTCGAGCAATTCCAGGAAGTCGGGATCGAGTGCCAGTGTTTCCAGTCTCCGCCGGGACACCGTTTGCAGGATCAACCAGGGATTACCGGTGCTTTCCCACAAATCAGGATCCAGACGCTGCCACAGCAAGTCCGCGCCGTGGTTCCAGCTCCAGGCGAGATCGAGCGCCAACTCGGCAAGACCCTTGAGAGACTCGGGCAGGGCGCGGGGTGCATGGATCGGAGCGTCAATCATAGGAGGAAGGGAGCTTCGGTCCGCGACTGGCAAGTGGGGGCGGCATTGGAAAGCAGCGGTGTTTTCTCAAGATGCGTCAATCCTTCGGATTCGAGCAGGCGCAATTAAATCATCGCTCGGTCATTCCCCAAGCTCAAAACCACGGATAACCGGATACGCAATTTTAACAGGCCGCCGGAAGGGAAATCCCCGCCCGGCGTCGGTAACAGCGGAAAATCTGAAGACCAAACCGGATTGTTCTCTGAGTTTTATTGGGCGAGGGCGCCGGTCAGTTCGGAGACATGAGTAAAGCCGTGGCCATTCATGTACTCGTGCAATCCCCGATTAATTTCGGCGCAGACCAAGGGCTCGCGAAAGAGTGCGGTACCGACGCCGACCGTGCTCGCACCGGCGAGCATGAATTCCACTACGTCATGCCAGTCCATGACGCCGCCCTGGCCGATGATCGGCACGCCGTGCGGCGCCGCAACCTCGTAGACTTGGCGGACTTTAAGAAGAGCGATTGGTTTGATCGCAGGTCCGGAGAGGCCGCCTTGACCGTGACCGATTACGGGTCGTCGCCGTTCGATATCAATCGCCATGCCGGCGATGGTATTGATCACGGCGAGCCCGTCGCTGCCCGCCTCGATACAACGGCGGGCGTTCTTGGCAATGTCGGTCTGGTTCGGCGAAAGCTTTGCAATGAGCGGCTTCTTCGTCACGGCCCGGCAGGCCGCAACTACCCGCGCCGACATGTCCGGCGAGTTGCCGAAGATGACGCCCCCTTCCTTGACGTTGGGACAGGAGATGTTGATTTCCATCGCGTCTATCGGCGAGTCGTCGAAGATGCGGCAGACTTCGGCATATTCCTCGATGGTAGCGCCGGAGATGTTGGCGATGTAGCGGGTTTCGGCAAAATCGAGCGACGGGAGAATTTCGTGCACGACCGCGTACGCGCCGGGGTTTTGCAGCCCGATCGCGTTCAGCATGCCCATCGGCGTTTCCCAGAGGCGATGCGGCGGATTGCCGAGGCGCGGTTTGAGCGTCGTGCCTTTGAGGCAGACGGCACCGATCTCGCGATGAGAAAAGCCGGCAACGCGCGGGTACTCGTGGCCGAAGCCGACACAGCCGGAAAGCAATACCAGCGGCGTGTTGAAGTCGAGGCCGAGAAATTGCAGGCGAAGCGAATTGTGCGCCCCATCCGTCGGCGGTTTCATCGTCTGCCCCGACGCGTGTTCCAAGGACTCTTGTCGGACCGGGCCCATTGCGGTCCCGCCCGACTCAGGACGATTCTTCGTCGAGGAAGCTCTTCAGTCGTTCCGAGCGCGAAGGATGCTTGAGCTTGCGGATCGCCTTGGCTTCGATCTGGCGGATGCGCTCGCGGGTGACGTCGAACTGCTTGCCGACTTCCTCCAGCGTGTGATCGGTATTGGTGCTGATGCCGAAGCGCATCCTGAGCACCTTCGCCTCGCGCGCGGTCAGCGTTGCGAGCACCGAGTGCATGGCCTCGCGCAGCCCCTCGTTGATTGCGGAATCCACCGGCGCGGTGACCGAACCGTCTTCGATGAAGTCGCCGATGTGCGAATCCTCATCGTCGCCGATCGGGGTTTCCATCGAGATCGGTTCCTTGGAAATGCGCATCACCTTGCGCACCTTGTCCTCGGGCATTTCCATCCGCTCGGCGAGTTCCTCGGGCGTCGGATCGCGGCCCTTTTCCTGCAGCAACTGGCGCTGGATGCGATTGAGCTTGTTGATGGTCTCGATCATGTGTACCGGGATGCGGATGGTGCGTGCCTGGTCCGCGATCGAGCGGGTGATCGCCTGGCGAATCCACCACGTCGCGTAGGTCGAGAACTTGTAGCCGCGACGGTATTCGAACTTGTCTACGGCCTTCATGAGGCCGATGTTGCCCTCCTGAATCAGATCCAGGAACTGCAGGCCGCGGTTGGTGTACTTCTTCGCGATCGAGATTACGAGGCGTAGATTAGCTTCCACCATTTCCCGCTTTGCCCGGCGCGCCTTGGCCTCGCCGATGGAAATCTGGCGCTTGAGTTCCCTCAACTCCGAAAGGGGCAGTCTGAATTCTTTTTCGAGCGCGATCAGGTCCTGCTGGAGCCGATATATGTCTTCGCTGCGTACACGAATCTTCGAAGACCACTTGCGCTTTGCCCGCACGTGATGTTCCACCCAGGCACGATCGGTTTCGTGATCGGGGAAGCTGCGCACGAAATCCTTGCGCGGCATACCGGCCTCGGTAACGCAGATTTTCATGATTTCGCGTTCGTGGTTGCGGATGAAGTCGAAGTGGCGCTTCATGTTTTCGTAAAGCAGTTCGTGCATGCGCGGAGTGATCTTCAGCTCCTGCATGAGCCGGATTGTCTCGGAGCGGTTGCGCTGCGCGCTTTTTGCATCGTAACCGTAACGCGCGATCGAGCGTACAGTCTTCAGGTGCTGCCGGCGAATCGCTTCTAGGTGCGTCGCGAGGCGCTTGAGATCGAGTCCTTCGGCGGGATTGGTCGAGCGCCGCTGCTTGGGGGGCGGCGGCACCGGTTTCGCCTTCTCTTCCTCTACCTCCACCTCATCGTCGTCGGCGCCGTCTTCGTTTTCGTCGTAGTCCACGTTGTCCGCCGAGAGCGGGGTCGCCTCCTCCTCGTCTTCCGCCTCGTGCTCGGCGATGATGAATTCGTTAAAGCCGGTGACGACTTCGGTGATGCGCTGTTCGCCGGCACGCGCCTTGTCGTATTCGGATAGCAGCAGCGCCACCGACTCGGGTACCCCGCCGATTGCCTCGAACATCTGGTCGAGGCCGGCCTCGATACGTTTGGCGATGCGGATCTCGCCCTCGCGCGTGAGAAGATCCACCTGGCCCATCTCGCGCATGTACATGCGCACGGGATCGGTGGTGCGTCCCAGTTCGGCGTTGACCGCGGCGAGCGCAGCGGCGGCCTCTTCGGCCGCATCCTCGTCGGCCACCTGCTCGCCGGCGAGCATGAGCATGTCGGCGTCCGGGGTAACCTCGAACACCGTGATGCCCATATTGTTGATCATATCTACAATGTCTTCGATCTGCTCCGGATCAACGATGTCTTCGGGCAGGTGATCGTTGATGTCGGCATAGGTCAGATAGCCTTGGTCCTTGCCCAAGGCAATCAGATTGCTGATTTCATTGTTGCGATCTTCGCTCATTATCCTTGCGCCTGTGCCGCAGCCAACAGTACATTTTAGCAGCCAAACCGCGTTTTATGAGCCGCGCAGCTGCCTGTGGAATTCAGGGGCGGCCGGGATTTGCCCCCGCCGTAAATAAATAACTGCTTGATCTATATGTAAATCTCTGCATATTCAGGCTGGTCGGTCCGAAAAATCCGCGGCCAAAAATTTTTGGGGGAGCGTCTTACCGGACAGGCGATCTTATTCGGACACGTTCCCTGCCGAGCAGCCCCCGCAATGGCTTGCGTTCGGCCGGATCGAGGCCGTGCAGTGCCGCAATCCCCTCTTGATCAGCCGCTCGCGGCCAGTCAATCGCCTCCGGAAAGCGGCCTCTGGCGGTCCCGCCACGGCTCGAGCCAGCACTGCGGTAGTTAGATGGGGGGTTTTCGTACAGGGTTTCAATGACTGTGGTCAGGCCTTTATTTCCGGCGGTTCCCCGGATCAGTTCCGGCCGTATTGGGCGAGCAACGATTCGTACTCGGCCTGCTTTTCGGGCGAAAGCATGCCGCTGTCGGCCGCGCCCTCCAAGGCATAGAGCCGGTTCAGCAGCGACAGTTCCCGTTGTTCCGCCTCGTTCAGAGGGCGTTCGGCCGAATGTCGCTCGAGTGCAGCGAGACGAGCCCGGCGTGCCTCCCGCCCCAGACGTTTCAACGTGTCGCGGAATTCGGCCAGCAGTTGCGCTGAGTCCAGAAGCAGGGGCTTGCCGGCAGCCAGATGTCCCAGCCGGGCGGCTTCGGGCCAGTCGCGCCACTGTTCGAGCAAACCCGCGGTACTGATATCGGGGCGCCGGGCGAGGGTTTCGAGCATCTTGCGCAGGACCGGCAGGCCGGGCAGATTCAACCGGTCCAGACTTTCGGACCATTCCACGCCGGCGATCGCCTCGGGATCGGCGAGCAATCGCCTGAGCAGCCATTCGACCCGGGGGTGAAAGTCGACCGAGGTTCCCGCCGGCTTTGCCGGCTCCCTGGGTTGCCGCCGCGCTATTTCGCTCCGGCGATCGGCAGGGGTCGGTGCTTCCATCAGCCGCGTGAATCGCGCGAGCGGCAAACCGATGCGTTCGGCCGCCGAGGCGAGCATCGCCTCATGGAACACCGGGTCGGCAATGCGGTTGAGGAGCGGCCTCAAGGCACCCGCGAAACGGGCCTTGTCCTCAGCATCCGCGGTGCTGGTGCCGGCTAGGGAATCGAGAAGCCAGACCGAAAGCGGTCGGGCCGCGGACAGCACTTCTTCAAAAGCGGCGAGTCCCGCACCGCGCACGAGACTGTCCGGATCTTCACCGCTCGGCAGGAAGGCAAAGCGCACGTCTCGACCGGGCGCAAGTGCGGGCAGCGTCTGCTCCAGCGCCCGCCAGGCGGCCCGCTCGCCTGCCGCATCGCCATCGAAGCAGTAGATCACTTCTTTCGCGCCCGTCCCGAACAGGAGTCGCGCCTGCGCCTCGGTGACTGCGGTGCCGAGCGTTGCGACCGCGGCGCCGAAGCCGGCAATGGCGAGCGCGATCACGTCCAGATAACCCTCGACCACCACCAGACGTTCGAGGCGGCGTTCGCGCTGCCGCGCCTCGTAGAGCCCGTAGAGCATGCGGCCCTTGTGAAAGACGGGAGTTTCGGGCGAATTGAGATACTTCGGGGTCGCCGCGCCCAAGCTGCGCGCGCCGAAACCGACGATGCGCCCGCGCGTATCGCGTATCGGGAACGTGATGCGGTCGCGGAAGCGGTCGTAGGGGCCGCGCACGCTGGTGGCGACGAGGCCGGCGGCGGTCAGGATTTTCATGTCCAGCCCCTGCTTCGACAGCGCGGCGGAGAGAACTTCACCGCTGCCCGGCGCATAGCCGATTCCCCAGGTCTCGATCGCCTCGGGCGTAATCCCGCGTCCGTCGAGATAACTACCGGCATTCGTCGCGTCCTCCAAAGCGGCGGCGAAGAGGCGCTGGGCCTGGGCGAGCGCTTCGTACAAGTGCCCGTGAGGATTGGCTTCGCCGCCTTCGCGTGGAACCTCCAAGCCGAGTTCGTCGGCGAGACGTTCGACCGCCTGCACGAAATCCAGATGTTCATAGCGCATCAGGAACCCGATCGCGGTGCCGTGCGCACCGCAACCGAAGCAGTGGAAAAACTGCTTCTGCGGACTCACCGTGAAGGACGGTGACTTTTCCTGATGGAACGGGCACAGCGCCGCGAACTCATGCCCCTGGCGCTTGAGGCGGACCCGTCGCCCGATCAGTTCGGCAATGTCGGCGCGCGCGACGAGATCGTCTATGAAGGATTGGGGAATCAGTCCGGGCATAAGTGTTGCGTTGACATGGAAGCGGGCACGCCTGGCGCCCTCACAAGGTCAGCTTAGCGCACCGCCCTCGGTGTCAAGTGCGCCGCCCAAGCACGCCTTCGGCGGGACCTACTTTCGTTACGGCGAAAGTAGGCAAAGCCATTGCGCCGACGGGCTCGGCCTTCGTGCGTCCATGCACTCCGGCTACCCTGCGCTGCTCGCGCGGCGCGGGCCGGGCGGTAACTCGGACCGAGGACGGCCCTCAAACACCCCGCCCTTTCCCCCGCGCCGCGCTCCGCTGCTCAGCTCGCCCCACGGCGCGCGTCCGGAGCCGGTCGTCCTGACCGGCAAGAAGGGGGTCAAAGTGGTCGGGCGCATCCAACGTCGCGCATGACCCGCAGTGAAAAACCGCGCGTCGGCGCGGCTTTTCAGTGTATGAGGCAATGCGATTGATGGCCCATTCTCATTGTCTTGCGATGAACTTCAGGAAGTCCCGGACGTTGGTCTGGTCCTTGAATGATCCTTCCACTTTGTCTCCGTTTGTAAACGAGATCAGTACTTCGTACTTTCGGAAGTCACCACATCCTTCGTACACAGAGTGGCTATCAAGAAACCGCAATGCGTCATCAATGGTGGCAAACTCGTTCGTCCGCCCGTAGAGCGGGACGATCACGACCGTCTCGACCATCCGGTCAAGACGTTCTTGCAGCGACCCCATGAA
>JBOIBN010000025.1:0-31775 GCA_050739575.1 Gammaproteobacteria bacterium | reverse complement strand
ACACCACGCGTTACCGGGAGGCCTACGGGTACATCGTCAAGGCGCTCACGATGTCGCCGGACAACGGAGCGATCCTGGACAGCATGGGCTGGGTGCTTTACCGGCTCGGCGAGAACACCAAGGCGGTTCCCTATCTGCGCCGGGCCTGGGAGCTTACCGGTGATCCCGACGTCGCCGATCATCTCGTTCAGGTTTATCTTGCACTCGGCGACACCAGCGCGGCTTCGAAGTTGCTCAGCGATGCACTTGCCAAGACGCCGAAGGACGCGACGCTCCTCAAGCTCGAACAACAACTGGCGCGCAGCACGCCTCCTTGAATGTGATGGGGAGCGCTGCGGACGGAATTCCCGCCGCGGTCGCGCGGGCCGGTGCGGCAAGCAGATGCGCCTGTGTCCTGACCGCGATCTTTGTGCTGTCGCTTGCCGCCGGTTGTACGACCGTGCTTTACCCCGGAGGCCCCGGGAACCAGGCCGCGTGGCAGAGCCGCCACGCGCGTTTGCAGGCACTCAACGATTGGCAGTTGCAGGGACGGATCGGCGTGGTCACGGCTCATCACGGCGGCTCGGCAAGTCTTTCCTGGCAGGAAAAGGGAGCGAATATATCGCTCAGCTTCTCCGGGCCGTTCGGACTCGGCGTGGTCCGGCTATGGGGCGATCCGGGCGAAATGCGTATCCGCGACTCCAAGGGCAACGAGTGGACGACGAACACGCCGGAAACGGCGCTCGAACAAACGCTCGGCTGGCCGGTGCCGGTCGCGAGCCTGCGTTACTGGGTCACGGGCCAGCCCGACCCGACTTCTCCCTACCATCTCGAACTCGACGAACACGGTCTCGTCATGCAACTCGAACAACAAGGCTGGACCGTGCGCTACGACGCCTATGCGCCGACCGCGGGCCTGCTGCTTCCCATCCGCCTCGCGGCCAGCCGCCCGGGCGGCAACATCAAGCTGATCGTAAGTCAGTGGAAGTTGCCCGCGACCCCATGAGCGGCTGGCCGGCGCCGGCCAAGCTCAATCTGTTCCTCTTGGTTACCGGGCGCCGCCCGGACGGTTATCACGAACTCTCCACGGTTTTTCAGTTTCTCGATTTCGGCGACAGTCTCGCGTTTACGCCCCGTGCGGACGGCAGCGTGCGTTTGCGCAATCCAACGTCCGGTGTCGCGCCCGAGCAGGATCTCATCGTGCGTGCGATCCGCACGCTCGAACGCGAGAGCGGCCGGCGCCTGGGCGTCGAAGTGCGCGTGGACAAGCACATTCCCATCGGTGGCGGGCTGGGCGGTGCGAGTTCCGACGCCGCCACCACGCTGGTCGCAATCAATGCACTGTGGAAGCTCGGGTTCGCTAGCGATCGCCTGGCCGCGCTCGGGCTCGGACTTGGTGCCGACGTGCCGGTCTTCGTGCGCGGCGCGGCGGCTTGGGCGAGCGGGATCGGCGAAGTGCTGGTACCGGATCGCTTCCCCGAACCCTGGTACGTCGTAATTTATCCTGCCATAGCGGTTTCCACGGCGGAAATTTTTGCCGCACCCGAATTGACACGCGGCAGCAAGCCCGCGAAAATAGGCTGCTTTTCTCTGGATGAAGCGCGCAACGACTGCGAGCCGGTGGTGCGGCGGCGCTATCCGGAGATCGCCCGGGTGCTGGATTGGTTGCACGAGCGCGGTCCGGCACGTCTCACCGGCACCGGGAGCAGCGTTTTCACTTGGCGCGAGAGCCGTGACGAGGCGGCGGCGCTCGCGGCCGCGGTGTCGGCGCCGTGGCGTGCAATTGTTGCCTGCGGGCGCAACCGCTCGCCGCTTGCGGACAAGATCGAGGCCGAAGGGTTCGACGTTGGGGCGTAGCCAAGCGGCAAGGCACGGGGTTTTGATCCCCGCATCCCAGGTTCGAATCCTGGCGCCCCAGCCAATTTAGCGGGCATGCGTGCGGTGCCGATGACGCGATGACGAGGAAGGCAGGCAGATGAACAATTCGAAGTCTCAGCCGGGAAACATGATGGTGTTCGCGGGCAATGCCAACCCGCGGTTGGCGACGGATATCGCCGCCCATCTCGATCTGCCGCTCGGCAAGATCAACGTCGGACGCTTCAGCGACGGCGAGGTGATGGTCGAGATCTTCGAGAACGTGCGCGGCCGCGATGTCTTCGTGGTGCAGCCGACCTGCCCGCCGACCAACGAGAACCTGATGGAGCTGCTGGTGATCGCCGATGCGATGAAGCGCTCTTCGGCCGGGCGCATCACCGCCGTCGTTCCGTACTTCGGCTACTCTCGCCAAGACCGGCGTCCGCGCTCGCTGCGCGTGCCGATCTCGGCCAAGCTGGTTGCAAATCTTCTTACGCACGCCGGAATAGATCGGGTGCTTACCGTGGACATACACGCCGACCAGATCCAGGGCTTCTTCGACATTCCGTTCGACAACGTGCACGCCTCGCCGATCCTGCTCTCGGATCTGTGGCGTTGCAGCTACCAGGACATGATCGTGGTATCGCCGGACGTCGGCGGCGTCGCCCGCGCCCGCGCGCTCGCCAAGCGCCTCGACGATGCCGATCTCGCCATCATCGACAAACGCCGCCCGCAGCCCAACGAGTCGAAGGTGATGAACATCATCGGCGACGTCGAAGGGCGCACCTGCGTCATCGTGGACGACATGGTGGACACCGCGGGCACACTCTGCCAGGGCGCGCAGGCGCTCAAGGACGAAGGGGCATTGCGGGTGGTCGCCTACATCACCCATCCGCTGCTCTCCGGCGGTGCGGTTGCGCGCATCACGGATTCCGCGCTGGATGAGCTGGTGGTGACCGACACGATCGCGCTGCGCGAGGACGCCGAGGCCTGCGCGAAGATACGCCAGCTTTCGATTGCCGATATCATGGCGGAAACCCTGCGCCGCATCAGCGACGAAGAATCGGTGTCCTCGCTTTACGTGGATTAGTTTCTGGGGAACCTCTGATTTATTCGGAGTTTCCCTAAAGTGAAGTCCGGGCTGGTCGCGGCCCGGATTTCGAACGAGGCGATTGCCTCTTTATTGACTGGAGTAAAAACGACATGGCCATCGAGTTCACGCTGAGTGCGGAACCCAGAACGGACGCGGGGCGAGGTGCGAGCCGCCGCCTGCGCCGTGCGGGCAAGGTGCCGGCGATACTGTACGGGGGTTCGAGCGGCGCGCAGGCACTCACGCTCGATCACAAAGAGTTTGCGCAGAATCTGAAGAACGAGGCCTTTCTTTCACAGGTGCTCACGGTGAAGATCGGCGAAACGGACACCCAGGCGATCCTGAAGGACGTGCAGATGCATCACTTCAAGATGGAAGTGTTGCACGTGGACATGCAGCGCGTGGACGCCGCACAGAAAATTCGCATGGAAGTTCCGCTGCGCTTCAAGGGCGCCGATGTCGCGCCTGGCGTCAAGGGCGGCGGCGTGTTTTCGCGCAACGTAGCGGAAGTGGAAATCGAGTGCCTGCCGAAGAATCTGCCGGAATATCTGGAAATCGATGTTTCGGCGCTCGATATCGGCGACGCCGTGCATTTGTCCGATATTCCGCTGCCCGAAGACGTGGTAATCGTCGCGCTCTCCCACGACGACGCGCACGAACGCGATGTCGCCGTAGCGGCCGTGCATCACGCGCGCGTGGCCGAGGAAGAAGAGGTCGTAGCCGCCGAGGTTGCCGAGGGCGCCGAAGCATCGGCCGAAGCCGCCGAAGGCAAGCCCGGGCAGGAAGCGAAGAAGGGCGATAAGGGCGAAAAGACCGGCAAAGGCGGAAAGGGCGAGTCCGCGGGCTGAGGCCGCGGATTCCGTTCTTTCCTTTCGGCGAGAAGGCACCGCGATATGGCAGCGATCCGCGTCATCGTCGGGGTCGGCAATCCCGGTGCCGAGTATCTGCGCACGCGCCACAACATCGGCTTCTGGTTTGCAGATACGCTGGCCGCGGAACTCGGCGTCGCCTTTCGCGACACGCACCGTTTCCATGGCAAGACCGCGCGGGCGAAACTCGGCGGTGCGGAACTGTTGCTGCTCAAGCCGGACACGCTCGTCAACCGCAGCGGGCTCGCGGTGCGTGCAGTGCTCGATTACTTCAAGCACACGCCGGAAGACGTGCTCGTCGTGCACGACGAACTCGATCTTCCGCCGGGCACAGTGCGCGTCAAGCGCGGCGGCGGCCACGGCGGGCACAATGGCTTGCGCGACATCATCGGTCATATCGGCCCTGACTTCGCGCGCCTGCGTTTTGGCATCGGACGCGCGCCGCAGGATGCGGGAGTGATCGATTACGTGCTCGGCGTGCCGTCGCGCGAGGATGAGGAAGCCATCCTCGCGGCACTCGGCGCCGCGCTCGCCGAGATGCCGAAATTTGTGGCGGGTGATTTCGATGCCGCGACACGCACGCTGCACAATCGCGAAGAAACAAAGGAATAGCACAACAGTGCATTCCCAAACGCAAGCCGCCTCCCGGCGGGGATCTCTTTTCTTTGCTCATCTGCTCAGAGCGTTTACGTTCGCTGCACATCGAGCGCTGGCCGCCTTCGGCGGGACCTACTTTTGTTTCGCCAAAAGTAGGCAAAAGCATTGCGCCGACGGGCTCGGCCTTCGTGCATCCGTGCACTCCGGCTGCCCTGCGCTGCTCACGCGGCGCGGGCCGGGCGGCAACTCGGCCTGCGCGATATATCGCTCCGGCCTCAAACACTCCGCCCTTTTCCCCGCACCGCGTTCCGCTGCTCGGCTCGCCCCACGGCGCATTCCAGGAGCCGGTCATCGTGACCGGCGGATCCAAGCGCCGCGATTCGCGGCGCGCGTCTTTGATCAATCCCGTTGGGTGCGCCCGAGCACCGGACGGCTTTGGGCTTGCGCCCGAAAGGGAGGCGGACAGGACGTCCGCCTCCGGCCGCCGCGGCAGGATAGCCGCGTGGGCCGGCGCGGGACCCAAAGCTGCGGAGCGCAGGATCAGTCGCACCCGTCGGCGTCTTTTCTTTTCGTCCCTTTTCTTTCGGACGAGCAAAGAAAAGGGGCCCCCGCCGGAGGCGAGCGGCGCCCGGAGAGCACTGCTCATCGGAGGGGTACGGCGCTTGAAAATGCCGCCGAGCGGCATGATACGTTGGCATTAGCGTTGAATAACTTGTCCGTCTTTCGAGAGAGGCAGAATTAAAAAATGGCATTACGTATTGGTATTGTCGGATTACCGAACGTCGGCAAGTCCACGCTGTTTAATGCGCTGACGCAGGCCGGCATCGCGGCGGAAAACTATCCCTTCTGCACCATTGATCCCAACGTCGGTGTTGTCGCCGTGCCCGATCCGCGACTCGATGCGCTCGCAAAAATCGTCAAGCCCGCGAAGATCCTGCCGACCACCGTCGAGTTCGTGGACATCGCCGGGCTCGTCGCCGGCGCCGCCGAAGGCGAAGGGCTCGGCAATCAGTTTCTCGCCCACATCCGCGAAACGCAGGCCATCGCGCACGTCGTGCGCTGCTTCGAGGACGACGACGTTGCGCACGTCGCCGGTCATGTAGATCCGCTCGCCGACATCGAAACCATCGCGACCGAACTCGCGCTCGCCGATCTCGACACGGCCGAGCGCGCGCTGTCGCGTGCGGAAAAAACCGCCAAGTCCGGCGACAAGACGGGCAAGGCAAGGCTTGCCGCGCTCGAAATCGTCAAGGCGGAACTCGATGCCGGGCGCGCGGCGCGCGGTGCACGGCTCGACGACGAAGCGGCCGAACTGATCCGCGATCTCAACCTGCTCACCCGCAAGCCCATGCTCTACATCGCCAACGTGGACGAAGCGGGGCTCGCCGGGGAAACGCCGCTGCTCGCGAAGGTACGCGCACATGCGCAGACCGAAGGCGCGGAAGTAGTCGCCGTCTCCGCGCGCATGGAGGCCGAGATCGCGGAACTGGCCGACGCGGAAAAGCAGGAATTCCTGCGCGATCTCGGGCTCGAAGAACCCGGCCTCGATCGCGTTGCCCGCGCCGCCTACAAGCTGCTCGATCTGGAAACCTACTTCACTGCCGGGCCGAAGGAAGTGCGCGCCTGGACCGTGCGCAAGGGTTCCACCGCGCCGCAGGCCGCGGGCGTCATCCACACCGACTTCGAGAAGGGTTTCATTCGCGCCGAAGTCATCGCCTACGAGGACTTCATTGCCTACAACGGTGAAGCCGGCGCCCGCGAGGCGGGGAAGTGGCGGCTGGAAGGAAAGGAGTATGTCGTGCAGGAAGGCGATGTCATGCACTTCAGATTCAACGTCTGAGGAGGGCGGCAGTCGTCCCCGACTAAAATCTGCCGGATCGTTTTGGAGGAACATCACACATGCGGTGGCTGCATTGGCTCGACTTTGGAATCTCCGTGCTCGCCGTACTTTCCGGTCTGGCGGCCGCCGGCTACTGGTATGTCGCAAGCCGGGTGCAGGTTGCGATCAGACGCGGCATCGGGTCCGGGGAGGCGCAAACCGCCGACGGCGTTGTGGCCGTCGCGACCATGGAGGCGTTCTCACACGCTGCACGTCTCAACCGGATTGCTGCTTTGTGGACGGGTGCTGCGGCGTTGTTGACGGGTGTTTCTTCCATGATTGCATGGTTTGTATGAGCGCAATCGCGGGCGCGGCGAGCACTTCCGATTCAAGTTTGATGCAAACGCCCGTTGTACTCGCGAGCGCTGTACGCCTTCGGCGGGACCTACTTTCGTTACGGCGAAAGTAGGCAAAGCCATTGCGCCGACGGGCTCGGCCTCCGTGCATCCGTGCACTCCGGCTGCCCTGTGCTGCTCGTGCGGCGCAGGCCGGGCGGCAACTCGGCCTGCGCGATATATCGCTCCGGCCTCAAACACTCCGCCCTTTCCCCCGCGCCGCGCTCCGCTGCTCGGCTCGCCCCACGGCGCGGAGTCCGGAGCCGGTCGTCCTGACCGGCGGATTCAAGCGCCGCGAAGCGCGGCGCGGGAACCAAGGCTGCGGAGCGCAGGATCAGTCGCACCCGTCGGGCGTCTTTTCTTTTCGTCCCTTTTCCTTCGGACGGGCAAAGAAAAGAGGCCCCGCCGGAGGCGTGCTTGCGCCCGGAGGGCATTCCTGATCGAAGGCTGGGTTGACGGTGTGGTGACCAGTCGCCGAAAATAAACGGTTCCCGTGGCTACGTAGCTCAGCTGGTTAGAGCGCGGCACTCATAATGCTGAGGTCGGTGGTTCGAGTCCACCCGTAGCCACCAACTTGCCTGAAGGAATTCGTATCTGACGCCAAATTCTTCCGAGCGTCACCCTTGCGACTTAGCTTTAATAGCCGCTTTCAATCCTTCTATCTCACTTTGTTGGCCACTAACTTGAGCGGACAACAGTCTAATTTGTCGCTCAGATTCATGTAAATTTTTCTCTTCCTCGTCCATCATAGAACGCTGGACGGTTATTAAGTTCATTATAATGTCAATGTCTTTGTTTTGAAGAGCAAGTTCTGGCCTTGTTACACCCGAAGTATGCGATATCTTAATGTTCAATACAGTTTGATAAAGAGCGGCGGCAGAGATTGCGATTACGATCATGAGCACGACCTCATGCAACTTGATTCTCTGCGGCTTCCTGGCGAGTTAAAAAAACACAATGGAGGACGTAATAAGTAACAACGAAATCCCATTACCGTAAAGTGAACGACTAAAAATGCCCATATTCCAACGCCTATACCAGCTATAATGGTCACGATGCTAAGTAATGCGAGCGAAGGCGATAGTGTTATTGTGGAAGAGGTGCTCGCATTGTCATGTTTATGTTCCCACAAGATCCTATGCAAATCCCTTCCTGTGATTCTAAGAGAGTAAAGATAAATTCCTAAAAGCGTAAAAACAATTTGTAATATTGTCAAAAAGATTTGCATATGATTTGCTCCAGCTGTCGGCTTCAAAACAGACTCTAAGCCGGTCAGTTAATAATCAAACGTAGGGTGGGCATCGAACTATTATAAATCCCGCTCTGTTCGTATCCAACGCAAACTCAAAAAGGAGTGGCCTACTTTTGTGTGCGCCTTTTCACGTATCGCCAATTACGAATGCCGCGTTGCAACAATTACCCGAAGAGGCGGAAACCGCCGTAGATCAACGCGGCTAAAACTACGGTGGCTTCACCGAGGATGAAATAGGCGCCCCGTGTCCTCTTGCGCAGGGTCTTCTTGATTTGTTCGCGGTCGTTGACGTTCGGGAATTCGCTCTCGGGAACCGGCACGCCCAGGAAGTCGCACAAGGGTTTCCAGCCCTGATCCACCGAGTAGATGAGCAGGCGGTCGGGCGGGACGACGGCCTTTACTTCCTCGATATGTTGGTTGTAGTGCGCGATGGCCTTGGCGCGATCGTTCATGGTTCCCCTGTGCGATCGCTGCCAGATGAGCTTGCGCGACATGTCGCCGAATTTGCGCCCGAAAGGCGTCGTGAGTTTGAGCACCTTGAACTGCCACATGCTCTCGGTGAAGTAGATGGTGTCCAGCGTGCTTTCGTACCAGGCCTCGGCGCCACGCGGGTGTAGCGTCAACAGAACTTTCGCGTCCGGATATTCGGCCATGAGTTCACGCCACACGCAGCACGCGGGATTGTCCACCGTGACGGTGTACTTGGAAAATATCGTATCCCAATCGTGCCGGGTTCCCGGTTCGGAATTCGCCACGTTGCGCCAGAAATCGAGGTGGGTTTTGTTTTCCTTGTTCCCGAGCACTTCGAACATGTGATAGCAGGGGAAGCCCAATTCATTGAGTGCCCGGGAAACCGACATTGTGCCGGTACGTCCGAATCCTGCGCCGATAACCTGAAGAGCCATGGCCGATTCCTCCGATAGAAAGATGGAGTCGAACAACAGGCCACCAAACCGCCGATCATCGTAGCAGAATCCCGGAACCCGGAATCATTTGCGTCTCGCTGATTTTTATTGCCGCCTGCGATACCGGCGACAGCCCGAAGATCTCAATTAAGCGCGTTGGATTGAGGTTTGGTTGTTCCGCCTACGTTGTTCAAAAGCTCTTCCAAGGATTGCGGGCTTACGTCCCGCATAAAGCGCAAAAACAGCAGCGTATGATTTGCGGCGTCGGCTACGCCGAAACGGACGTTTTTCAATTTCGCGCGGGTCAGGGTGAAAGTCCCTCCATGAAAAAGTAAACGGCAATTCTCGAATTCGCAGTCTACAAATTCATTGTAGTCAATCGACACGTCTTCAGTGAATTTTTTGTTAACGAACTTCATAAGAGCTATTCTCCTTTGTCCAGAGTCTAATAAGTAATTACGAGCGCCTGCCATCACTTGCTTTTTATACTACGGCATAGCATGGGATAAGAACAACGGGGAGTCGCGTCGGATCGTGCGCGGCAATTCCGGCACTGGCATCACGAAGGGCCGCCTGAAGGTTCGTCCGCCGTCGAATCCGCCGTTTGGTCGACTATCAATGGGTCAGACTCGATTAATCAGGTTTGATTGATGCCATCGAGCCTGACGCAATCGGTCTGCGGGCCAAATAGCCGGATACGGGCATGGCCTATAATTCGCGCCTCCGACGACGGCGCCGGCGGTTCCCGCGCCGTGACGCAATTATCCCGAGGACTGACAAGAATATGACGCATGACGTTGCCGCGGCGGCGCGGACTGGAGCCGGAATGGCCGATATGGCGGTGGGCGAGGGCGTGGTTTCGATCTCGCACCTGTCCAAGTCCTATGGTTCGGGGTTACAGGCGCTGAAGGACATCAACCTCGAGATCCGCAAGGGCGAGATCTTTGCGCTGCTGGGGCCGAACGGGGCGGGCAAGACGACGCTGATCAGCATCGTGTGCGGGATCGTGCGGCCGGGCGGGGGCAGGGTGCTCGTCAACGGCTTCGACATTGTCCGCGATTACCGCAAGACGCGATCCATGATCGGGCTGGTGCCGCAGGAGCTGACGGTGGACGCGTTCGTGAGTCCGTGGACGACGGCGACTTTGAGCCGCGGCCTGTTCGGCAAGCCGGCGAATCCGGCGCACATCGAAAAGACGCTGAAAGCGCTTTCGCTCTGGGACAAGCGCGGCAGCAAGATCATCACCTTGTCCGGCGGCATGAAGCGGCGCGTGATGATCGCCAAGGCGCTGGCGCACGAGCCGGACATCCTATTTCTCGACGAACCGACGGCGGGCGTGGACGTCGAGCTGCGCCGCGACATGTGGCAGCTCGTGCGCCGGCTTCGCGAAACCGGCGTGACGATCATTTTGACCACGCACTACATCGTCGAGGCCGAGGAAATGGCCGACCGCGTCGGCGTGATCCACAAGGGCGAGTTGATCGTAGTCGAAGAGAAGAACGAGCTGATGCGCAAGCTCGGCAAGAAGCACCTGACGCTGTCCCTGCAGGAACCGATCGCGCACGTTCCCGCCGAACTGGAAGCCTACAAGCTCGAACTCGCGGCGGGCGGCAGCGAGCTGGTCTATACCTATGACACGCACGCGGCGCGCACGGGAATCACAACCCTGCTCGCCGATATCAACAAGGCCGGCATCCGGCTCAGCGATCTCAGCACCAAGCAGAGTTCGCTGGAGGAAATTTTCGTGACGCTGGTGGGGGAGAAGCCATGAATTACCGCGCGGTCTGGGTGCTCTACCGTTATGAGATGGCGCGCATGCGCCGCACGCTGGTGCAAAGCGTCGTCTCGCCCGTCATTTCCACGACGCTCTACTTCGTGGTGTTCGGCGCCGCGATCGGCTCGCGCATCACGCACATGGACGGCATCAGCTACGGCGCCTTCATCGTGCCGGGACTCATCATGTTGTCGCTTTTGACCAGCAGCGTATTGAACGCCTCGTTCGGCATCTACTTTCCGAAATTCGTCGGCACCGTCTATGAACTGCTCTCGGCGCCGATCTCGTCCTTCGAGGCGGTGCTCGCTTTTGTCGGCGCGGCCGCGACCAAGTCCATCATCCTGGGTGTCATCATCCTTGCCACCGCGACCGCCTTCGTGCCGCTGCAGATTCTCCATCCGCTGTGGATGGTGCTGTTCCTCGTTCTGACTGCGACCGCCTTCAGCCTGCTCGGCTTCATCATCGGCATCTGGGCCGACAACTTCGAGAAACTCTCGGTCGTGCCGATGCTGATTTTGACGCCGCTCACCTTTCTCGGCGGCAGCTTCTACTCGATCAAGATGCTGCCGCCCGTCTGGCGGACGGTCTCGCTTTTTAACCCGGTCGTGTATCTCGTGAGCGGTTTCCGCTGGAGCTTCTACGGCTCCGGCGACGTGAGCCTCGCCATGAGCCTCGGCATGACGCTGCTGTTCATGGCCATTTGCCTCGCCATCATCTACTGGATCTTCCGCACCGGCTACCGCCTCAAAACCTAGTGGTTTGAGGTTATCGGCCGGTGTCATGCCCGGAGCAGCGAACGCGTGCTTGCCCAAAAGACCTTTAAAGGACTATATTAAGTCCTGCCCCGACGCCCGTGAAGCCGACATGCGTTATTCATCCCAGGTAAAACCCATCAGCTATCTGAAGGCCAATGCCGCCGAGGTCATGCGTCGTCTAAATGAAGTGCGCGAGCCCTTGGTGATTACCCAGAACGGCGAGGCAAAGGCCGTCCTTCAGGATGCCGCGTCTTACGAGGAAACCCAGGAGACGCTGGCATTCTTGAAAATACTCGCGTTGGGCAACCAGGAAATCGAGGAAGGCAAGGTGAAGCCGCTGGCCGATGTCATAAGCCGTCTGCGCGAAAAGAAAGCCGAATCCTGATGACTTTCGAGGTGCTGCTCACCGAGGGAGCGGAGCGGGACCTCGAAGAAACTTATGACTACATCGCGAGCAAAGATTCCACGACCGCCGCCAATCGCGTGCTGGACCGGCTGCTAAGCGCCTGTGAACGTCTGGAGTCTATTCCCGAGCGTGGTGCTTATCCGAAGGAACTGATGGAGCTGGGCATCCGCGAATACCGACAAGTCTTTTTCAAACCTTATCGGGTGATTTATCGTATCCGTGCCAACGCCGTGGTGATTCATCTGATTACCGATGACCGTCGCGACATGCAATCCTTGTTATCCAGGCGTCTCTTGGCAAAGTAGCAGCCCCTGCCTTGCCTGCAGGAAGGATGCTTTCCGCTCCATTCGACTACCACCGCAACCGGCGAGCGCCGCTGCTGAACAAGTGGCAGCATGGGGCTTGTGCTGAAAGCAACCGAAGGATGGGCGTGCAAGGTGCCCGCCTCTTTTGTTATCCTTCGGGCAGTCGAGGTTGCGTAGGGTGAGGCCGAAAATGATCAACGAAAAAACTTCTGGTTTTGCCGCGTGGCCGCTGAACGAGGGCTTTTACCGGAGGTATTTGAGATGTTGCGGACGATCGGTCGGATTTGCTCAAGGTTTCCAATGCATTTCGCGGGAGTGCTGGCTGTGATTATGCTGGCCGTTTCCGCCGCGGGTACGGCCCATGCCGATGCCGCCGACGCGCGCATTGCGCCGCCGCAGGATACGCCCTATCCCGGCACGATTGTGCTGAAGGTGGATGCGAGCGACACCGCGCAGGGCATCTTTCGCGTGCACGAAACGATCCCGGTCAAGCCGGGCGACCTGACGCTGTTGTATCCGAAGTGGATTCCCGGCAATCACAGCCCGACCGGGCCGATCGACAAGTTGGCTGGACTCACGGTTACCGCAGGCGGCAAACCGCTCGTGTGGGCGCGCGACCAGTACGACGTGTACGCATTCCGGATCGCCGTGCCGCAGGGCGTGTCGGCGGTCGACCTGGATTACCAATTCCTTTCCGCGCGCGGCAAGGACGAAGGGCCGATCCAGATGACCGATACGATGCTGGATCTGGTGTGGAGCAAGCTGGCGTTGTATCCGGCCGGGCATTACGCGCGCGACATCACTTATCAGGCGAGCGTGAAGTTTCCGCACGGCTGGCAGTTCGGCACTGCGCTGGAGACGCAGTCGCAATCGGGCGACACGGTGACGTTCGCGCCGACGACGTTCAACACGCTGGTGGATTCGCCGATCTACGCCGGGCAGTACTTCAAGCAGGTGGATCTCGATCCGGGTGCCAGGGTGCCGGTACACATGGACATCGTCGCCGACGCGCCGAAGTATCTCGCGATAACGCCGGCACAGTTAAAAAAGCTGCGCGCGCTGGTGACCCAGGCGTATCGGCTGTTCGATTCGCATCATTATGATCATTACGACTTCCTGTTCTCGCTCTCGGATCAGTTGAGCGGCAAAGGTCTGGAGCATCATCAGTCAACCGAAGTCGGAACCAAGGCCGACTTTCTCACAAACTGGGGCGCGCGCGCGCCGGGCCGCGATCTCTTCGCGCACGAATACACCCATTCGTGGAACGGCAAGTTCCGCCGTCCGGCGGATTTATGGACGCCCAATTTCAACGTGCCGATGGGCGATTCGCTGCTGTGGGTGTACGAGGGTCAGACCCAGTATTGGGGTTACGTGCTGACCGCGCGCTCGGGCATGTGGTCGCCGCAGCAGTATCGCGATGCGCTCGCGCTGGTCGCGGCCACTTACGACCGCAATCGCCCCGGTTTCGAGTGGCGCACCATTCAGGATACAACCAACGATCCGACCATCGCTCAGCGCGCGTCGCTGCCGTACCGCAGTTGGCAGATGAGCGAGGAGTACTACAGCGCCGGGCAACTGATCTGGTTGGCGGTGGACGCCAAGATTCGGGCGCTGACCGGCGACCGCAAGTCGCTGGACGATTTCGCGCGGGCGTTCTTCGGCATGGACAACGGCAGTTTCGTCACCCAGACCTACACGTTCGACGACGTGGTCGCGGCCCTGAACGGCGTGGCGAAGTATGACTGGGCGGACTTTCTGCGCTCACGCCTGGATGCGCACGCGGCGCCGCTCGACGGCATCACGGCGAGCGGTTGGAAGCTGGTTTATACCGACAAGGAAAGCGACTATGAAAAACAGCTCGACAAGGAAGTGCGCCGGCCTGTCAACTTCACCTATTCGATCGGTCTGACACTGGGCAAGGAAGGGGCGATCAGCGACGTGCGCTGGAACGGCCCGGCGTTCGAGGCCGGCGTTTCCTCCGGCGCGACCCTGGTCGCGGTCAATGGCCATGCCTACACGTCCGACGTGTTGAAGGATGCGATCACTGACGCGGAAACGAACAAGGCGCCGATCGCGCTACTGATTCGCAATCAGGACGAATACAAGACCATTCCGGTGGATTACCACGGCGGTTTGCAGTACCCGCACTTGGTGCGCGTCGAGGACACGCCGGATTATCTCGATCAGATCGTCGCGACGAAGAAGTAGTTGCCTTACTGCGTGGTCCCGGCTGCGGGAAGACTCGCCAGGAAGGTGTTCAGCACGTCGAGAAACTTCTGTGGCTGATCCAGCATCACGAAGTGACGCGACGGCGAAATGGACACGACCTGAAGGCGGGGCGTGCCGGCGAGCAGCATCTTGTAATAATCCGCTTTCTGTTCTTCGCTGATCTGCAACTGGCTGGTTTTTCCGAAGTCGGGTGCGTAATACGGCGAGATTTCGAGTACCGGCACGCCGATGTTCTTGAGCTGCGGACGCAGGTCGAGCGCCAAGTCTTCGCGCGCATATTCCGCAACCGATGCGGGATCGCTTTTCGCCTGCAGCGCCGCGTATTTCGCGGCCATTTTCGGATCAATCACGCCGCCCGCCTCCATGAAAGAAAGTTGCTGGGCCTGAAATTGCGTCGGCGTCATCTGTGACATCTTGCCGGTGAAGCTTTGGGCCGCCGCGGCGCGTTGCGTCGGATTCATGTTTTGGGTACCGGGGAATACGGGCAAACCCTCCACCGCGACCACGCCGCTCAGGAGATCGGAATGCGCGGTCGCAAACATGATCGAGAGGGTGCCGCCGAGGCTGTGGCCGACCAGCACCGGTTTCTTGATGTGGTGCGAACGGATCAGTTGAAGCAGCGAGGCATCGGCCTGGCCCATCAGGTTGCTGCCGTCCTTGGGCGGCGGGACGCCGTCGAAGCCGGCCAGTGTCACCGTATAGACGACGTGATCCTTTTCAAGCTGGGTGACGGTATCGGTCCAGACCCAGGCGCCGCTCGCGAGGCCGGGGATCATGATCAGCGTGCGGCCATGATCGCCGTAACGCTGGACGGTGAGCGTGCCCACCGTGAAGGTGGACGGGCCGCTCGGCGCCGTCACGCAGGCGCTGGCGAGCAGGGCGGCGGACAACGTGAGCAGGAGGAGTCGAATGGATGCGCGCATGGGGTTCTCCGGTTTGTAGCGGCGAGTCTGAACGGATATCGTAAGTATACGAGGATGGCGCGGTAAAATCATCGCCGCCTTCGAACGCACATTCAGGAAGGAGTCGATGCAATGAAAATTTTTTCGGGTCGCATGGCGGCGATGCTGCTCTGCGCATTGGCGCCGCTCCCGGCCGCGGCCGCCGCGCCTTCGTTGTTGCCGGCGCGGGTCGAGCAGGCAGCCCGGGCCTACGTGGCGGCGGGAGAATATCCGGCGCTCGTGATTGCAGTCGTGGACGGCAGGCAAAGCCGTGTTTACGGCTTCGGGAAACTGGCGGACGGCAAGGCGCCGAATGCCGATACGGTGTTCGAGATCGGCTCGATCTCCAAGACCTTCACGGCGACGCTGCTCGCCGAAGCGGCGACGGCGGGGAGCGTGCAGCTCGACGAGCCGGTCGCGAAGCTCCTGCCCGGCTTCAGCGTTCCCTCGCGCGGCGGCAAATTCATCACGCTGGAAAATCTCGCGACGCAGCATTCCGGGCTGCCGCGCTTGCCGGACAACCTGAAGCCGTCCGACATGGGCAATCCCTACGCCGATTACGATGCGGCAGACCTCAAGGCGTTTCTCGCCGGCTACAAGTTGCCGCGCGATCCGGGGAGCGCCTACGAATACTCGAATCTCGGCTTCGGCCTGCTCGGCTACGCCTTGGCGCAGCAGGCGCACGCGACGTACGGTGCATTGGCGCAAGAAGAGGTATTCGGGCCTTTGCGCATGCGCATGAGCGGCGCGACCCTGAGCAAGACGATGCGGGCTCATCTCGCCGCGGGCCACGACGAGACGGGGAAGGCTGTGGAGAACTGGGATTTCGGCGCACTCGCCGGCGCGGGCGCCATCAAGAGCACGGGTGCCGACATGCTGCGCTATCTCGAAGCCAACATGGGCGTGCTCAAGACGCCGCTTTATTCCGCGATGCAGTTTGCACAAAAACCGCGCAGCAGCCTGAGCAAGGAGGAGAGTATCGGTCTCGCCTGGATGACGCTTCACGACCCGGACGGCAACGTGATCTGGCACAACGGCATGACCGGCGGTTATTCGAGCTTCATCGGTTTCACCGCCGACGGCAAGCGCGGCGTGGTGGTGCTCGCCAACATCGAGGATACGGCGGACGACCTCGGCTTCGCCACGCTTCTTGCGGATGCGAAATTGCCGCCGGCCGAAAAGGCGATCTCCATGGCGCCGCAGGCGCTCGGTGATTATGTCGGGAGCTATCAGCTCGCGCCGCATTTCATCGTCACGATTTCTCGCCAGGGCAGTCAGCTTTACGCGCAGGCAACGGGGCAGGGCGCGTTCCCGATTTTCCCGAGCGCGAGGGACGAATTTTTTGCCAGGATAACGGACATACGGATCAGCTTCGAGCGCAACGCACAGGGTAAGGTGGCAAACCTGGTGTTGCACCAGAACGGCGATCATGCGGCGCCGCGGATCGGCGGCGTCGAAGCGGCCGAGGCTGCAAGCAACAGGCCGGTCGCCGCGCTACCGGCGGCGACGCTGAGTGAATACGTCGGGCATTACCGCCTCGCGCCGGACGTCGTTTTCGACGTGACGCTCAAGGGCGACCAGCTTTATGCGCAACTCACCGGTCAGTCCGCGTTTCCGGTCTATGCCAGTGCGAAAGACAAGTTCTTTTATACCGTCGTAGATGCGCAGCTCGACTTCGTGCGCGACGACAAGAGCAAGGTGATTGCGCTGGTGCTGCACCAGAACGGCACGGATCAGCGTGCCCCGCGGGTAGAGAATTAACCGCATGAACTTTCTGCTCACGCATGGTGACAGTCCGTGATGCCGCGCTGTTTTTTCATCATCGGCGCGCAGAAGGGCGGCACTACGGCGCTGTTCGAATACCTGCGTCACCATCCCGATGTGTATATACCGCCGGAAAAGGAAGCGGAGTTTTTCGCCAAAGACGAACCGGCGGAGGCGGCCTGGGCCGCGTATAAGCAGAAATTCCTGACTTCGCCGCGGGCCGTACGTGCGGTGGGCACCGCAAGTCCGCAATATATGTGCGATCCTGCGGCGCCGTTACGCATGGCGGCGCGTGTTCCGGACGCGCTGCTCATCGCCGTGCTCCGCGACCCGATCGAGCGGGCCGTGTCGCACTACAAGATGGCATACCGCCGCGGCGATGAGCAGCGGAGTTTCGCGCAGGCCGTGCGCGAACAACTGGAACCGATGGCGCTTGAGCGAACGCGCGTCATGCAGTATCGGGAGGTAGCGGAGCATGATGCCTATGTGGCCTGGGGAGAATACGCGCGCATCCTTCAGGCTTATCTCGAACATTTTCCACGCGCGCAATTACTGGTATTGTATTCAGAGGATCTGCGCGAACGGCGCGAGGAGACGCTGGCTCGCGTCTATCGTCATCTCGGCATTGCCGAGAACTATGCTCCGCCGAACGTCGGGCGGACGTACCACGTTGGCGGTGCACGGCGAAAAATCCCCGGTCTCGAAAAAATCATGCGCTCGTTCCTTGCGCGCGGATTGATTCGCCTGGTGGTGCGCAAACGCCGGTACAAGCGTATGCAGCTTGCGCTCGAACGCTGGAACGTGAAGCCGGGCGCGCTCGCGGTCGAAGGCGAAACCTATGCGGCACTGGCGGAACATTACGCGGGCGATGTCGAGAAACTATCGCAGCTTTGCGGCGTTCGTCCGCGCTGGTTCGAACATCCGGGCGAAAGCGCCGTCGCGCTCTAACAGGCTGCTGAAAAACTACTACACTCGGCATCTTGAGCGCAGGCAGTGCTCGAAATCCTCATTTACTCACCTGTAAACTGCGGTTCCTCAGCTCCGGCCGCGTCCAATCTGCCCTTGTTCGCTACGTTTTACAACAACCTGTTTAGCAAGCCGGGAGTGGATTCTCCACGTTTCTCTAGAGGATTTCGGTGGCGTAGTCGGCGAGGCGCGAACGCTCGACCCGTTGCAGCGTGATGTGCCCGGAGTAGGGCCAGTCCTTGAAGCGGTCCACGACGTAGGTCAGGCCCGAAGTGGTTTCCGAGAGATACGGCGTGTCGATCTGGGCGATGTTCCCGAGCACGACCATCTTGGTGCCGGGGCCGGCGCGAGTCACGAGCGCACGCAGTTGCTTGGCGGTGAGGTTCTGAGCCTCGTCAATGATGATGTAGCGGTTGAGGAAGGTGCGTCCGCGCATGAAGTTGAGCGCGCGGATCTTGATCCGACTCGCGAGCAGATCCTGCGTCGCGCCGCGACCCCATACCCCGCCTTCCTCGGGCGTGGTGAGTACCTCGAGGTTGTCCATGAGTGCGCCCATCCACGGCGTCATCTTTTCTTCCTCGGTGCCGGGCAGGAAGCCGATGTCCTCGCCGAGTGGAACGGTGACGCGGGTCATGACGATCTCGCGGTAACGTTTGTCGTCGAGTGTCTGCGCGAGGCCCGCCGCGAGCGCAAGCAGCGTCTTGCCGGTCCCCGCTGCACCGATGAGCGTCACGAAATCGAGTTCGGGATCCATGAGGAGATTCAGCGCGAAGCTCTGCTCGCGGTTGCGTGCGGCGATGCCCCATACGGCGTGACGTTCGCCCCGGTAATCCCAGGCGAGTTCGGCGGTGAGCGACTCGGCGCCGATTTCGCGCACGCGGAGTTCCATGCCTTCTTCTTCGGTACACAGGAACTCGTTGGGCCGGACGGGAAATGCCGGCAACGGGATGCGGTAATGCGTGCGTCCGTCGGCATGCCAGGATTCGATGCGTGCATCCGCGCGCGCGAAAAAATCGGACGGCAGGTTTTCCACGCCGCGGTAGAGCAGATCGCTGTCTTCGAGGACCTTGTCGTTGTAGTAATCCTCGACCTTGAGGCCGAGCACCGCGGCCTTGATCCGCAGGTTGATGTCCTTGGAAACGAGTGTAACCCGGCCGGGGTGCAGTTTGGCCAGCGCGAGCGTGGCGGCGAGTATTGCGTTGTCGGCCGTGTCCGTTGCGAGCACCGCGGCGTTATGGGGTTGCAGCGGCGCGGTCTGCAGGAAGAGACGGCCGCCGGCGTGGCGGCCGCTGCCGTTCGCGACCGGATCGAGTGCGATGCCGGCCTCGATCTCGGTGCGATCGCGATCGTGGATGAGTTCGTCGAGAAAGCGGCTCGCCTGGCGGACGTTGCGCGAGGCTTCCGATACACCCTTCTTGTTGGCATCCAGTTCTTCGAGCACGATCATCGGAATGAAGATATCGTGCTCGGCAAAGCGGAACAGCGACGCCGGATCGTGCATCAGCACGTTGGTGTCGAGCACGAAGAGCCGGGTTCCGGGGACGGCGGAGTCCATGCAGGCGGCGTCCGTCAGTCGAGCGCCTTCGCGGCTGCGAGCACCTCGGCGGCGTGGCCTTCCGGCTTGATCTTGCGCCATTCCTTGCTTACCACCCCGTCTGAGTTCAGGAGAAAAGTGCTGCGTTCGATGCCGCGCACTTTTTTACCGTACATGTTCTTGTCGCGCATCACGTCGAACATGGCGCACAACGTCTCGTCGGGATCCGAGATCAGTTCGAACGGGAACTCGAACTTGCCCTTGAAGCGTTCGTGCGAGTGCAGGTTGTCGCGCGAGACGCCGTAAACGTTGATGCCTGCGCGCCTGAATTTCGCGTGCAGATCGCGGAATTCCTGCCCTTCCAGCGTGCAGCCCGGCGTGTCGTCCTTGGGATAGAAATAAAGCACCGTCTTCTTGCCGGCAAGATCTTTCTCGGTCAACTTGCCGGCTGTGGTCTCCAGGGAAAACTTCGGGATTTTCTTTCCGACTTCTGCTTTCGCCATCGGTGTTTCTCCTCCGGTCAAGCCTTGATGGGTTCGAGTATGGCGTCCAGATTCATGCCGTCGCAAAAGTCCATGAACTCCTCGCGGATTCCGGCGATGTGCATGTCCTGCGGAAGGCCCACGTTCATTTGCACCATGAACACCGGCGCTCCCGTGTGCGCTGCCTGGTAGCTGCGCGCGGTGAGTTCCATGATGACGATGTCGCGGGTGGTGAAGAATTCGATCAGCGCCGAGAGCACACCCGGCTTGTCGGCGCTGGAAAGATCCACGGCATAGGGAATGCGATCCGTGGCCGCAGCCGCGGGCTGCACCCGTTCGGCGACGATCTCCGCCTTGACCTGGGTGCCGAGACGCGGCAGGGCCTGCTCCAGCCGCGCGATCGCGTCCCAGCTCCCATCCGCGAGGAGCACGATTGCGGTACGGTCGCCGAGCGGCGTTTCGCGGGCCTCGATCAGGTTGCAGCCGGCGTTCGCCGCCTGTTCGGCGAGGCGCTGCAGGGTTTGCGCACCATCGGTTGCGAGCACGATAAAGGCAAGCTGCTGCGGCATGGTCTGGGCCAAAATCATCTCCTCCTTGCACTCGTCGTGGGTCCAAGGCATCTTACACTGCGCACGCGCTCGCGGAGCTGCCTTGGGTTGTGCTAGACCGTGAGCGGCCGATGGTACTTGATGCGGTGCGGCTGGTCGGCGGCCTCGCCCAGGCGCCGGTGCCGGTCGGCCTCGTAATCCGTGTAGTTGCCCTCGAACCATTCGACCCGGCTTTCGCCTTCGAAGGCGAGGATGTGAGTGGCGAGGCGATCGAGAAACCAGCGGTCATGGGAGGCGACGATAACGCAGCCCGGAAAGGTTAGAAGCGCGTCTTCCAGCGCACGCAGGGTCTCTACGTCAAGGTCGTTCGAAGGCTCGTCAAGGAGCAGCAGGTTGCTGCCGCTTTTGAGTTGGCAGGCAAGGTGCAGCCTGCCGCGATCGCCGCCCGAGAGATCGCCCGCCCGCTGCTGTTGGTCCGCGCCCTTGAAGTTGAAGCGTCCGACATAGGCGCGTGACGACGTTTCGTAATTGCCGATCTTGAGAATGTCCTGGCCTCCGGAAATGATTTCCCACACGGTCTTGTCGGCGGGGAGCGCGTCGCGGAGCTGATCCACGTAGGCAAGTTGCACCGTATCGCCGATCCGCAGGCCGCCGCGATCGGGTTTCTCCTGGCCGGCAATCATGCGAAACAGCGTGGTCTTGCCCGCACCATTGGGGCCGATGACGCCGACGATGGCGCCGGGCGGCACGCGGAATGAAAGATCCTCGAACAGGAGCTGGTCGCCGTAGGCCTTCGAGAGCCCCTCGGCCTCGATCACGAGTTCGCCCAGACGCGGCCCCGGCGGGATGTAGATTTCCTGCGTTTCGTTGCGCTGCTGGAATTCCTTCGAGACGAGTTGCTCGTACTGCTTGATGCGTGCGCGGCTTTTGGCGTGGCGCCCGGCTTGGTTCTGGCGAACCCACTCGAGTTCGGCCTGCACCGCCTTGCGGTGGGCGGCTTCGGTCTTCACCTCCTGCGCGAGCCGCTGCTCCTTCTGCTCCAGCCAGGAGGAGTAATTGCCTTCCCAGGGGATGCCACGGCCGCGATCCAGTTCGAGTATCCAGCCGGCAACGTTGTCGAGAAAGTAGCGATCGTGGGTGACGGCCACGACGGTGCCCGGGAAACTCCCGAGGTAGTGCTCCAACCAGGCGACGGATTCGGCGTCCAGATGGTTGGTGGGCTCGTCGAGCAGCAGCATGTCGGGGGCGGAGAGCAAGAGCTGGCACAAGGCCACCCGGCGGCGCTCGCCGCCCGAGAGCTTGCCGACGTCGGCCTCCCAGGGCGGCAGGCGCAGGGCCTCGGCGGCGACTTCGAGCTTGTGCTCCAGGTTGTGAGCGTCGCTCGCCTGGAGGAGGTTTTCGAGCTTCGCCTGCTCGGTTGCGAGCGCGTCGAAGTCGGCGTTCGCCTCGCCGTAGGCGGCATAGATTTCCTCCAGACGCGCCTGAGCCGAGGTGATTTCGCCGAGGCCGGCCTCGACGTTCCCGCGCACGTCCTTCGCGGGATCGAGCCGCGGCTCCTGTGGCAGGTGGCCGATCCGGATACCGGCCTGGGGTCGGGCCTCGCCCTCGATTTCGGTGTCCGCACCGGCCATGATGCGCAGCAGCGTGGATTTGCCCGCGCCGTTGAGTCCCAGCACGCCGATCTTGGCTCCCGGGAAGAAGGAGAGCGAAATGTCCTTGAGGATATGGCGGCCGGGCGGGACGATCTTGCCGACCCGGTTCATGGTGTAGACGTATTGCGCCATGGAAGCGACACCAGCGAAGAAGGCAACGAATCATTATAAAAGCACCGGCGCTTTCAGGCACGTTACAATCCCACCGGGATCAGGGGAGTACACCCGTGTTTGCGACCGGCATGAGGATCGAAGGTTACGACGACCAACTGGCACAGGCCATCGCGAACGAGCGCCGGCGCCAGGAAGAGCACTTGGAACTGATCGCCTCGGAGAATTACGTGAGCCCGCGGGTGCTCGAGGCCCAGGGATCGGTGCTTACCAACAAGTATGCCGAAGGCTATCCCGGCAAACGCTATTACGGCGGCTGCGAATATGTGGATATCGCCGAGAGCCTCGCCATCGAGCGCGCCAAAAAACTCTTCGATTGCGAGTACGCCAACGTGCAGCCGCATTCGGGTTCGCAGGCGAACGCCGCCGTGTATCTCGCGCTGATCAAATCAGGCGACACCATTCTCGGCATGAGTCTCGCCCACGGTGGGCACCTCACCCATGGTTCCAAGGTCAATTTCTCGGGCAAGATTTTCAATGCCGTGCAGTACGGGCTCGATCCGGCGACCGGCGAGGTGGACTACGACGAGGTCGAACGGCTTGCCCGCGAGCACAAGCCGAAACTCATCATGACCGGCTTCTCCGCCTATTCGCGCATCCTCGACTGGAAGCGCTTTCGCGCGATCGCCGACGAGGCCGGCGCGTACATGGTGGCCGATGTCGCCCACGTCGCGGGACTGATCGTCACGGGGCTCTATCCGAGCCCGATTCCCTATGCCGACGTGGTGACTTCGACCACGCACAAGACGCTCCGCGGCCCGCGCGGCGGATTGATTGTTGCGCGCGGGAACCCCGATCTGGAGAAAAAACTCAACTCGATGATTTTTCCCGGCACCCAGGGCGGCCCGCTGATGCATGTGATCGCGGCCAAGGCGGTCGCGTTCAAGGAGGCGCTTGAGCCGGAGTTCAAGGACTATCAGCGCCAAGTCATCGCCAACGCGCGCGCACTGGCCGAGGAACTCGCGGTGCGCGGCTACAAGATCGTCTCCGGCGGCACCGACGATCATCTGTTCCTGGTCGATCTGATCGAGCGCGACATTACCGGCAAGGATGCCGAAGCCGCCCTCCACGCGGCCAACATCACGCTGAACAAGAACGCGGTGCCGAACGATCCGCGCTCGCCCTTCGTCACCAGCGGACTACGCATCGGCACGCCGGCGGCGACCACCCGCGGACTCGGCAAGACCGAAATCCGCAAGGTCGGCGAGTGGATCGCGGCCATTCTCGACGATCTCGCGAACGGGCAGCGCATCAAGGCCGTGCAGACCGAGGTGCTCGCGATGATGCGCCGCTTTCCGGTGTACGGCGAGTCAGCCTAGAGACGCAATGCACTGCCCATTTTGCGGCCACGAGGAAACGCGCGTCGTTGATTCACGACTCGCCGCGGGCGGTCGCCAGATTCGCCGCCGCCGCGTGTGTCTTGCCTGTCAGGCGCGGTTCACCACCCAGGAAACGCCGGAATTTAACCTGCCGCGGGTCGTCAAGCGCGACGGCACCCGGGTTCCCTTCGACGAGGATAAGCTGCACCTGGGGATACTCAAGGCGCTCGAGAAGCGTCCGGTCGCCACCGAAACCGTGGACGCCACCATCGCCAACCTGGTCGAACGGCTGCGTCTTTCGGGCGAGCGCGAAGTGACGTCGGCAACCATCGGCGAGCTGGTCATGGCGGCGCTTTTCGATCTCGATCAGGTGGCCTACGTTCGCTTCGCCTCGGTGTATCGCAGCTTCCAGGACGTGGATGCGTTTCGCCGCGAGATCGACCAGCTGGAACACAGGCGCAAGCGCCCCGGACGCCACAAGAGCGCGGACGACGACGGCCAGTTGCCGTTGCTCGGCGGCGGGCAACGGCCTAAGTGAGCAACGCAGATCCATGCAAATGCAACCACAGAGAGCACAGAGTAGGTCAATGATCCGATTTTCTGGTCTTTGACTTCCGGTTATCTCGGCGATCTCTGTGTGCTCTGCATTGAAATTCTAGAAATGCAACCGCAGAGATCGCAGAGTACGGAGAGGAATATAAATGATTCGTTTTCTTTAACATTGAAATCTCTGTGAACTCTGTGTGCTCTGTGGTGAATACGGAGTACGGGAAACGCAAGTTCGATATGAAAGCTGATGATGAACGCATGATGCGACGCGCGTTACGTCTGGCAGTGCGCGGCTTGCGCACCAGCGCACCGAATCCCGCCGTGGGTTGCGTGATCGTGCGCGACGGTCGTATCGTCGGCGAAGGATTTCACGCGCGGGCGGGCGAGGCGCATGCCGAAGTCCTCGCGCTCGCGGCGGCGGGCAAGGAGGCGCGGGATGCGACTGCCTATGTCACGCTGGAACCCTGCACTCATCAGGGCCGCACCCCGCCCTGCGCGCCGGTGTTGATCGCCGCCGGTGTACGCCGTGTCGTGGCTGCGATCGAGGATCCCAATCCGCGTGTCGCGGGTGCGGGCTTCGACGCCTTGCGCGGCGCGGGCATCGAAGTCGAAATCGGACTCGGAGAAAAAGCGGCGCGGCGCATCAACCGCGGTTTCTTGAGCCGCTTCGAACGCGGCCGTCCGTGGCTCACGCTCAAGCTCGCGGCGAGCCTCGACGGGAAAAGCGCACTCGCCGACGGTACGAGCCGCTGGATCACCGGATCGATTGCACGCGCCGCCGTGCATCGCACGCGTGCGCGCGCTGGTGCGATCCTCACCGGCGTCGGCACCGTGCTTGCCGACGATCCGGCGCTCGACGTGCGGCTATCCGGCGCGAGCCGTCAACCCATCCGTGCCGTACTCGATGCGACGTTGCGCACACCCGCCTCAGCGCGTCTTTTTGCGGGCGGCGGTCCGGTGTATATCTTCTGCGCGAAGAGCGATCCCGCACGGCGCCGGGAATTGATCGCGGTCGGCGCCGAGATTCATGAAGTCGAGAGCGACGCGCGCGGACGACCTGGAGTCGCCGCCGTACTTCGCGAGCTGGCGGCGTTGGAAGTGAACGATGTCTATGCCGAATGCGGACCGGCGCTCGCGGGCGAACTCATCGCGGGCGGATGGGTGGACGAACTCGAACTATTTCTCGGCCCGCATCTGTTCGGGCCGGGTGCGCGTGCGTTCGCTGCACTGAGCGATCTTGCCGTGATCTCCAATCCTCCCTTGTGGCAGTCGGTTTGGGCGAGACGTGCGGGTCGCGATATCCGCATCCGCCTGCTACCCTCTGTGTCATCCGATGGGGGTGTGTGAGGCGATGTTTACCGGAATCGTTCTGGGTATGGGCAGGCTCGTCGAACGTGAAGAGCGGGACGGCAACGCCCACCTGAAGATCGAGGCGACCGTGCTTTCGCCCGCTGCGTTAGTGCCCGGCGCGAGCGTCGCCGTGAACGGCTGTTGCCTCACCGTGGCGCAAGCGTGGGAGCAGGGTTTACATGCCGATGCGTCTTCCGAAACGCTCGCCAGGACCACGCTCGGCAAACTGTCGATCGGCGTGCAGTTAAACCTCGAACCCGCGCTGGCGTTCGGCGAGGCATTGGGTGGCCATCTGGTAAGCGGGCATGTGGACGGCGTCGGCGTAGTGATCGCACGTCGCGAAGACGGTAGCGCACGGCGCCTGCGTTTTCGCGCACCCGATGTGCTTGCGCGCTTCATCGCAGCCAAGGGGTCGATCACGGTGGATGGCGTGAGCCTGACCGTGAACGAAGTCGCCGGCGCCGAGTTCGAGGTTGCCCTCATTCCGGCGACGCTTGAGCGCACCATCTCCGACGATTATGCGACCGGTACGCGCGTCAATCTCGAAGTGGATCTCATCGCCCGTTATCTCGATCGTCTGCTCGCTACGCGCAGCGATTCCCCATCCTCAAGAGGCACATGACATGACCAAGGCATTGCTCGTCATCGGCAACCGCAACTATTCTTCGTGGTCGCTACGCGGATGGCTCGCGCTCGCGAAGAGCGGCGCCGAATTCGAAGTCCGGCGGCTTGCGCTCGGCACGCCGGAGTTTCGGAGCGAGATCGGGCGCTATTCGCCGAGCGGGCGAGTGCCGGTGCTGCATCACGCCGGGCGCGTCGTCTGGGATACGCTTGCCATTGCCGAATACGCGAACGAAACCTTTGCCGGCGGCAAGCTGTGGCCGGCGGATGCGGCGGCCCGCGCCCACGCGCGTTCGGCAAGCGCCGAAATGCATTCGGGTTTCGCCGCGCTGCGCAGCGAGCTGCCGATGAATTGCCGCGCACGCGATCGCCGGGTCGAACCGAGTCCTGCGCTCGAGTGCGACATCGGGCGCATCCGTGTGCTGTGGCGCGAATGCCGTGGCCGTTTCGGCGCGGGTGGCCCTTGGCTTTACGGTCACTGGTCCATCGCGGACGCGATGTATGCACCGGTCGCGAGCCGCTTTCTCACCTATGGCATTGCGCTCGACGGCCTCGAAGCCGACTATGCCGCAACGCTGCTCTCCGACGCCGATCTCGCGGCCTGGATGGCGGCCGGAGCGGTGGAGACGGAGGTCCTCGATGAAGATGAACGCGGGCGGCCGCTTGATGCGCGCGGTTCGACAAATTGAGTCGCGGCCGCAGCCGCAGGAGCGCAACGGTTGACCGTTTTTGTCTGCCCTGGGGCTACCCGCTAAGATAACGGCGTTGTCATTCGAACCGGCTTATAGATGACGAGCGTCTTTCTACGCCGCTTGACGATGAGCGGCTTGCTTGCCGCGGCGTTTATAGCCTTTTCGCCAGTCGCTGCGGCCGGCGCATATCCTGCAAGCTCGCTTCAAGCGCTTCAATGGCGGCTTGTGGGACCGTTTCACGGCGGCCGTTCGGATGCCGTCGCGGGCGTTCCCGGCCAACCGCGGACCTTTTATTTCGGCGGCGCCGACGGCGGCATCTGGAAGAGCACCGACGCCGGACATAACTGGCACAACGTGTCCGATTGCTGCCTCGCCGTCGGCAGTATCGGCGCCCTCGCCGTCGCGCCTTCCGACCCCGATGTCGTTTACGCCGGCACGGGCGAACCTTTCCCGCGCGGCGACATGGCAACCGGCGACGGCATGTGGAAGTCCACCGACGCCGGCAAGCACTGGCAGCACGTCGGACTGGATCGAACGCGGGTGATCAGCCGCATCCTGGTGGATCCGCACAACCCGGCGCACGTTTATGTTGCCGCCCTCGGACATATATTCGGACCCAACCCGCAGCGCGGCGTTTACGAAACGGCCGACGGCGGCGCGCACTGGAAACGAATTCTTTACGTCAACGCACAAGTCGGCGCCAACGATCTCGCGATGGATCCACGCAATCCGAACATCCTCTATGCTTCGATGTGGCGCGTCAGCCGCCGCCCGTGGAATTTTTCCAGCGGCGGTCCCGGCAGCGGTTTGTACAAAAGCACAGACGGCGGCGCGCACTGGACCGCTATCGGCCGCAATCCCGGCTTTGCGCCGGGAACGCTCGGGAAAATCGGGATCGCCGTCGCGCCTTCGGACCCGAACCGAGTCTATGCGCTCGTCGAGGCGCAGGAAGGCGGCCTCTACCGCTCCGATGACGGCGGCGCCACTTGGCGCAGGCTCGATTCCGATCCGAACCTCACCACGCGCGCCTTTTACTTCGGCAGGCTGTACGTCGATCCGGCGAACGCCGATCACCTGCTCTCGCCTCACGCCGAGGGTCTGCTCGTTTCCCGCGACGGCGGCGCGCATTTCAGAAATCTCTACGCCCAGGGCGGCGACAACCATGTGCTGTGGATCAATCCGCTTCATCTCGAGGACATGATTGTCGGCAACGACGGCGGCGCAACGGTGACGCTCGACGGAGGCAAGTCCTGGTCGAGCGAAGACAACCAGCCCACGGGCCAGTTCTATCACGTCGCCGTGGACGATCGCTTCCCGTTCCACATCTACGGCTCGCAGCAGGACTTCGCAACGCTCGAAACCGCCAGCCGCGATACCTCCGACTACGACATCGGGCGCAAGGACTGGCGCGTGATTGCGCAATGGGAAAGCGGCTACGCCGTGCCCGTGCCCGGCACTCCGTGGCTCACGTACAGCAGCGCCGGGATCGGCGGATTGCTGGAAAGCTACGACGAGCACAGCGGCCAGCATCTTTTTTTCGGTCCCTGGCCCGAAGAGGCTACCGGAAGTGCAGCAGCCGGCCTCAAGTACCGTTTCCAGTGGACGTTTCCCGTGCTCGTTTCCACGCATGATTCCCATGCGCTTTATGTCGGCTCGCAGTACGTGATGAAATCCGCCGACGGCGGTAACAGTTGGCAGGTCATCAGTCCGGATCTCACCCGCGACGACAAAAGCAAACAGACGTCTTCCGGCGGTCCGATCACGCCGGACAACACCTCGGTTGAGTACTACGACACTGTGTTCGCGCTCGCCGAATCGCCGTTGGCAGCGGGTTTGCTGTGGGCGGGCACCGACGACGGCAAGGTCTGGGTCACGCGCGACGACGGCAAGCACTGGAGCGACGTGACGCCGGCCGGTCTTCCCGAGTGGGCCACGATCAGCATCATCGAACCCTCACATTTCAAGCCGGGTGCCGCCTATCTTGCCGCGCGCCGTTATCGCCAGGACGACTATGCGCCCTACATTTACAAAACCAGCGACTACGGTGCGCATTGGCGGAAGATCACGCACGGCTTGCCGCGCGACGAATCGAGTTTCGTCGTGCGCGAGGATACGCAGGATCCCTGCCTGCTCTTTGCCGGCACCCTGCGCGGTGTGTACGTCTCTTTCGACGACGGCGGTGACTGGCAGCCCTTGCAATTCAATCTTCCGCACAGCGCCGTTCGCGATCTTGCGGTCCAGTCCGGGCAAAGTGCGCTCGTCGCAGCGACCCACGGACGCGGTTTCTGGGTGCTCGACAATCTCCAGCCGTTGCGCGAGATGTCGCAAAAGGTGCAGGCTGCGCCCGCGTTCCTGTTCACGCCGCAAAACGCCTGGCTTACCGGCGGCGAACGCGATCCACACGCGGCCGCCTACAACACCGGCGAGAATCCGCCGAACGGCGTCGCGGTATTCTACGAACTCGAGACCGCGCCGGCCGGCAACGAACCGGTCACACTTACGTTCAGCGACGGCAAAGGCGCGACGCTTGCTTCCTTCGCCAGCCGCGACGCGCAGAACTCTGTGCCGGCTCGCGCCGGCATGAACGAATTCGTCTGGGATCTACGTTACCTTGTCGCGTCGCTTCCCGACACCGCGCAATTCCAGGGCCTGGCGTCCGGTCCGCAAGTCGTCCCCGGATCCTATCTGGTTACGCTTGTGGCCGGAAATACGAGGCTATCGCACGACTTCACCGTCGTGAAGGATCCCACCATCGCGGCCGCGCAAGACGATCTCGAAGCGCGCTACACACTGCTTCGAGAAATCCAAGGCAAGCTGATAGAGATTGCCGCAACCGTGACGCGGATTCAAAGCTCGCGCAAATCGCTCGAACAGACGCTCGCGCAGACTGCCGCGGATTCCGCCCATGCGAACACAATCAAGCAAGAGTTGGCGACGCTCGATGCGATACAAAATGCGCTCCTCCAGCCGCAATCCAGTGTGTACCTCGCCTCGCTGCAACAACCTGCCCGACTGGAAGACAAACTCGGAATGCTCTTTTTCGCCGTGGACAGATCGTTCGCGCGCCCGACGCAGAGCGACTACGAACTCTGGCAAGCGCTCGCCGCAAAGGTCGATACCAACATAGCGGCTGCAAAGCAGCTGGAGGCTCAGCTCTCTCCTTAAGACAGGTGGTATCGTCGTCGAGTATGGTGACGGAGCGGACAGGACACAGATTCGGGACTTCGACTTCCTCAGGCCGGGTCGATAGGTTGGTGGTTAGGGTCGTGCGGTCTTCTAGCCGCGTTCGCCCGGCACGCGTGAATCTCGAAGTGGACATGATCGCCCGCTATCTCGCCTGCCTGCTGGAGGCCAAGGCGGGTGAATGAGGCTATTACGTGAACTGACCGGTACCGGCCATCTCCGGCCATTCGATCATCTCACCAAAAGCAGACGTCCCCCTAACTTCGACGCTAGTTAGCGTTCGGTAGCATGCGGGCTCACAACCAAATGACAACCCGAAGATAACATGAAAATAACCTATTTACAGAGTCGTATTAGTGTGATATGATGCCCGCTCAGTTCATAGCGTAGAGTCGTCATGGCAAAGATTTCAGTTGCAGAGTTCGAGGCAAAGGTCTTGGCTAAGGAAGAGATAGTTATAAAAATTAGAGCCTCTTCAGGCACCAAAGTGAATGACTATGATTACGAGCGTAAGGCTGCTGGCAATCAATCAATGACAAATTGGCTGGAAGGTCGAGTTAGGCCCCTGATAAACGGGCACGAGGTGGATGTTGTTGGGGGTGACTATGCCGCCCCCCATGGGCGCACCAAGCTTGAGACCCTAAGGTCCAGCTACGAGAAGTAAGGAGGGACATTTTGTTTGTCAGCTTTGTGCCGAGCAGGGCCGAACAAGGCGCTCCAGCCGACCGCTCAACCGCCGCTTCGCGCCGGCCGGGTGTCGGCTGAGCTTAGGCGTTTGACACCATAAGGGAGGTTCTTCAATGTTCTGTACGAAATGCGGCGCAGAAGTCAACGACGATGCGAAGTTCTGCCATAAGTGCGGTAACTCCCAACAGCTACCGTCGGCAAGCACAAGCGGCACAGTTAAACTGGAACCGGAACCTGCGCTGTCACCTCAGAGCAATATGGCTGTCGAAGTAAGAAGGGGCACGACCAAAGCAGCTTTCAATGAGAAGTACTTTGGCATGCTCGTATTCGAGATTTTCGTAATCGCCGCAGTTGTAGGCTGGATTTATCGATCTTGGTGGTGGTTTGCTGGGACGGTCATCGGCCTAATCGTGGTGTTGCAAATCAAACCGTTGGCAATTGTTCTTGCAGTATTGCTGAGCGCGGGGTGGGCCGCGATTGGGTATGTCTTGGGTGCGCTTTTCGGCTCACAGAGCGCCGAAATAGTGCTCGCACTTCTTGGGTTTCTGAGTGGACTCGGCGCGCACTTGGCGGGAATCCAGTGGGCCAAGGACGTTGGTTCTACCTAAAGATCTGTAAGAAGGAGATGACATGCTGATTTCTGAAGTTAAAGGCTGGTATTACTTTATTTCTTGGGACAATCCAGTACCCGCAGACTCCAGTTCTATGCTTACAGCGCTGAAACGCTTGGGCAAAGTAACAACTCTTCAAACTAAAACATCGATAGCACTTGCGCCCAAGAAAACGACAACATGGCGTCATGTGCGCGCAGCCACCCGGCAAAATCTACATCAAAAAAGGGGGAATGCGTTTTATGTAAATCTCCGTTCTGGGCTAGGATTCCAAATTGGAAAGAAGACCAATTACTTATGGAAGAAGGTGTAGCTTGATGCCGATGCCTAACAGTTCATTCAAACCGACGTCGATAGTTCCTACGGTTTAGTGGACACCCTGAACTAACTTTTGTCAGGAGTACACCATGCCCCAACCAGGCCCTCGAACCATTACGCGATACAGCCAGCAGTTCAAGGCGACTGCCGTTCGTCTG